>MNYL01000003.1 GCA_001873075.1 Fibrobacteres bacterium CG2_30_45_31
ATAGTTTTTTT
The DNA here is from genome assembly GCA_001873075.1 of Fibrobacteres bacterium CG2_30_45_31. Classification (GTDB taxonomy): domain Bacteria; phylum Fibrobacterota; class Fibrobacteria; order Fibrobacterales; family Fibrobacteraceae; genus UBA1313. The sequence continues at coordinate 12 of MNYL01000003.1, forward strand.
TTATTGAAACTGTAAGATTTTCTTTATTACATTTTGGTAAGTCGTGTGAAAATTATTTGCTAAAAAGGAGAAACAATGCCATTTTGTTCAAAATGTGGAACCAGTATTGCGGAAACTCAGTCTTTTTGCTCCAGCTGTGGAGAAAAGATAAACGGATCTCCAGAGGTCTCCTCACCTGCTTCGAGTGTGCGTGAAGAAAGTGGGACCCTGATTTTTTTTATGGCACTTTTCTTTGGTTGTTGGGGCATTCATCAATTTATTGCGGGGAATACGAAACGAGGCCTGGTGTACTTACTCTGTGCTACTTTAGGTGCTTGTCTTATTGTTCCTGTATTGGTGATTTTTATTCTTGTTCTGATTGATCTTTTCCGTATTGCGAAAGGAGACTTTTACAGTGACGATAAGACGATTCACTACCAGGGGTCGGTATGGATGAAGGTACTCGCTTTCCTTTGGGTGTTCGCTATTCCATTGCTTCTTATTTTGGGTATTGTGGTGGCGTTGGCCATTCCTAAGATGTACGGGATGAATGATAAGGCAATGGCTTCAGAAGTGAGCCCTGTAGCAGGGACCTATATTAAATTGCAGGAAGCTTATTATGCGGAAACAGGCTCTATTGGCAATTGGGAACAGATGGGCTATGTAGCTCCAGGTGAAAATTCAGAAACTGAAAATTTTGTTTACTCTGACCTCAATCCCGGTCTAGTGGCAATGAATAAAAAAGAAATGGGGGATTGTCCTGTAGGCAATAAATGGACGGTCATTCCAGAGGTTGTGACCACAGAAAACGGATACTCGGATATCCGATTCACAGTAATACCTCCTGATGTGGAAGCCTGTGATTTATTGACGCCCCATTTTTCGGAACTTCGATAAGAAATCGCTCTAATTTTTTTTGTATAAAATGTTGCGTTTGAAACGCGGAAACATTTAGCTTCAGAGAATCGCGATTGCAAAAGATCCCGGAGATTGTGCGTCTTGCCGGGTTTTATTTTTGTGGATTTAGAGTTGTCTATGAATAAATTGAACTAGTTTTGTGATATGCTTAAAAAGACTTTTGTTGCTTTTATTCTTACTTCTGTAACCATATCTTTTGCCGCTTCGTATGGAGAATTGAAATTCCATGATGAGGTGTGCCCATTTTCAGAGACGGAATTGTGCCCGATTCCAAATCATGAGGGTTATGATTTTGCGGGAGCGACCAGTTCGAGAACCTCCGATGTATTGACGGGAGTACACTGGCCTTACAGCGAGAAGGGTTCTATTGTTACCTGTAATTCCTGTCGTTGGGCGGTGCCCGTGCAGTTTTTAAGCCGCGTTGAAAATGCCAAAAAAGAAGACATGGATTCTTTGCCGGATTCCGGGCTGCTGGGCGATAAAATGTTGAATACGGCGCGCGTACTTCAGTTTTCTGACGAAGATATTGCTTTGGTGTACCGCATCATTTATTGGATCGGTATCCCTACCGCTATAGACCGCAGCGAAATTTTGAGCCGAGAGGTGGAACTTCTTAAGAAAATCAAACTCACAGAACAATATCCCGATTTGATTTTGTCCATGCATTTGTACAGTAATGGTGAAAATGAAGCGGGTGATTCTATTACTGAGCCGATTATCGCCGATAAAACCATTGATGAATGGCGCCGCGTGAAGGCTGAACAAGTAGTATATTTCGCGAAAAAAAATAAGATTGGTTATCGTGAAATGGGCTGGGCAACGTTCCCTGAATTCAATTCGTATTTATACGAGCAAGGTTATACCAGTGCAGAGATTCTGGAAACGGAATTTTATACTGAAGTGGAGAAATATAAGAACGACTCCAGTATAGAAAGTAGAAATCAACGGGATACTAAGTTGATGGCGATGGTGGATAAAATTTCCCCAAACCGAAAACCCATTTTTGCGAATGTTCTTTCTCATTTGCCCAATGCCTCGGATGCCTTAAAAAAGTTTGTAGAAAAACAAATGATTCGCGTGGAGACTCGCCCGAAGAGCGATTATCGGTTGGCGTTTGGGCTCCAGTACATGATGAATGAGGCGTTTGGCCCTTGGATCAGTTTTAAAAAAGAGACCAATACTTTTAATTGGCGTTTGAATGCAGGAATGAATTTTGATTTTAATAATGATGAAACTTATGAAGGGAGCGTTTCGGCAAGTATCGGAAAAACATTTGCAGAGTATGAGGGGGATTCGTGGACTCTGCATGGCTCTGCTTGGGGAAATGTGGGCTGGGATGGGATAAAACTCGGGCGAGACAGTCTAAGTCACATGACTTTCGTCTGGCCTGGTTTGGAAGTGCAGTATCAAAAGAATTTGACGCTAGACTATCGCCTGAAAGTGAATGATGAAATTTCGCTTCTTTATAATTTCGATGCCCTTCGCATTAAGAATGTGGCATCCGTGGAGCTTACAGAACTCGCAAAAAAAACAGGGCCAGAAGAAGAAAACGAGACCACTGAGAAAGGAATCAGTTTTACTTTCTCTACGCAGTGGGTGGAAAATGAAACAATCTTCCGGATGGGTTTGAATTATTGTTTGTATTGGTGAGATCACCCCTGTTTCCAAGCGGCCATTGCTGCGTTCGTTCCATCGGCGACAGCGGTGGTCAATTGGCGAATCGCTTTCGCGCGGCAATCCCCAGCAACATAGATTCCGGGAAGAGCGGTGGAGCAGTCCTCACCAGCGATAAGATATCCTTCAGTATCTGTGGTGAGTAAATTTGCAAAGGCGGCATTTTCGGGGACTTGGCCGATGGCGATGAACACCGCCTCCACAGGGATTTCGTTGAATTCACCGGTGATCTTATTGCGCACGCGAACTCCAGACAAATTGCCTTTACCCACCAGTTCTTCTACCACGGAGTTGGTGACCCAATGAATGTTCTTTTTTTCTTTGGCCTTTGTTAAGAGGTTCTCATCAGCACGGAAGGTTTCTCGGCGATGAATGACTGTGACGCTTTCACAGTAAGAGGCAAGAAATAAAGCATCGGTGATCGCCGTGTTGCCGCCCCCCACAACGACCACAGGGCTATTCTTATAAAAAGCCCCATCGCACATGGCGCAATAAGAAACTCCATGCCCGATCAGTTCTTTTTCTCCTGGGAGGCCCAGTGAACGATGTTTGGCACCTGTGGCAAGAATGACCGATTTGCATTTGTGAC
>MNYL01000023.1 GCA_001873075.1 Fibrobacteres bacterium CG2_30_45_31
GGAACCAAGTTTGCTCTAACAGTGCAGAAATGCCCGTTGGTTTCCTTTGCCTTCCAGACTCTAGCCCCCTATTGGAGGTGGTCGTTTACAGGAAATCTCTGCGTTTGCGCGCGGTGTGGTCCGGGTGCACCAAAAAAAGGTGATTAGAAATAAAAAAAGCGGCATGGAGTGATGTCGCTTTTAATTTGTTGTCAATTTAGAGAATTTACCGGCGGCGGTTCGCCATTTCTTTTTTGAGGATGTCCATGACAGGGCCGATTTCTGCGGGGGCCTTGAAAATGGGATTCGCAAATTTTGAGGAGATCCCTTCGAGGGTGTTCTCGTGGTAGGCGACTTTGAATTCGGTGAATTTGAGGCCATGCGCGGTGCTGATGACGACGACTTCTTCATCCGGGGCGATTTTGTTTTCACTGCGAAGTTTGGTGAGGGCACCGAGGGCGACTCCGGTGTGCGGGCAGCAGTAGAGTCCTGTGCGATCGGCGCGGTGAGCGGCATCGGCGAGTTCCTGTTCCGAGACGGAGATGACCATGCCGTTGTAGTTTTTGATGGCGCGTTCCGCTTTGGGGTAGCTTACGGGGTTGCCGATCTGGATGGCGCTCGCGAGGGTTTTTTTCGCTTTGACGGGAATGAGTTTGTCGAAGCCCCGTTGATAGGCTTGGTAGAAGGGGTTGGCGTTTTCGGCCTGAGCGACGATGATGCGCGGCTTTTTATCGATGAGGCCCATGGCGAGGCAGTCGTCAAAACCTTTGGCGAGGGCACTGACGTTGCCGAGGTTGCCGCCGGGGATGATGATGGTGTCGGGGACGTGCCAATCGAGCTGCTGACAGATTTCCGGGCTGATGGTTTTCTGACCTTCAATGCGGAGGCTGTTCATGGAGTTCGCAAGGTAAATGCGGTTGTCGGCGGTGACCTGTTGCACGATTTGCATGCAGCCGTCAAAGTCGGTATCGAGAGCAAGCACGATGCTGCCGTTGCTGATGGGTTGTATCAGTTGGGCGATGCTGGTTTTGCCCGCAGGGAGAAATACGATGCTCGGAATTCCTGCTTTGGCGCAAAAAGCGGAAAGCGCGGCGGAGGTGTCCCCGGTGCTTGCGCAGGCGACGGCGTCAATGGAGGCCCCTTTTTTGATCATGTGATTGACCTGGCTCACGAGCACGGTCATGCCCAAGTCTTTGAAGCTTCCCGTGTGGGAGTTGCCGCAGAGTTTGACAAAGAGCTTGTTCATGCCGAGCTCTTTGGCGAGCGCACTCGCGTCAAATAAGGGATTCCAGCCTTCCTGGAGGGTCACGATGTCTTCTTCCGGGATTTCCGGGAGCACCATTTCGCGTTTGCTCCAGATGCCGGACATATCGGCAGGTCTGAAACTCATGCGGCGTTCGGCAAAGAGCTTTTTCCATTCGAGGGGACTTCGGCTTGCTAAAGCGTCACGGTCGTGGTGGACTTCGAGGAGGCTTCCATCAACGGTGCTTCTGTAAATTACCTGATCCAGAGGGTAGGTATCGGTGCCATTGATATTTTGAAACTGAGCATGAAAAGGCTTCATAGTATCCTCAAAAATTTTACAGTTCAAAGCTAGCAATAATCTGTAAGATCAATAGTTTGTATATTTGCAACCGAGTTTATTTTTCATTGGAGTTTCTGTGAAGAAATCCGTATTTCTTTTCTTTTTTGCGCTGCTGCCATCCTTGGCTTTGGTGGCGTGTCTTTTTGATTCCTCTGATAGTTCCCTGGTGTCTTGGCTTGATGATCAGGGCTTTCCTTCGAATTATAAAGTGGAGACGGTTTCGATTGATAGTATTTATCCCGTTTCTGCGGCAGTGGGCTTTGACAGTACTCCGCGCAAACAATCGTACCAAGGGGTTCTGGGCAATGTGTCCGGGATGAATCATGAGTTAGTCTTTGATTTTTGTTTTAGAGATGTTTCTTTTTTCTCAAAGTTTGAGAATACGGATTCTGCGGCCGCCTTTCTTGCGATCTATTTGGATTCCGCCTTTTATGATCAGGCAGGGATAGCAGATTCTCTTCCGATTGGCGAAAATTTGGAAATCGCTTATACATGGATTTTGGACAAGGGTGTAGGGGATGATTACCTGGATAGCGTAGGTGACATCAAAGATTCCATTTGGCTTCGGGAATTGCGGGGCTGGAAGAATGCACCGACGGTTGATACAATTTACACTGTGAAAGTGAATAATCTGGATTCTGCGATTCGTTTGGATTTGCCGGGTTCCTTGGTGAAAGCGTTAATGACGATAGAAGATGGAGCTCGTCTACAATTGCGTATGTCTGCTCCCCATTCCAAACGGTTGTACCGCATCTATGGCCCTTCTTCTTCGCCTCCGCCGTTTATGCGTATGCGTGTGACCGATACCGATTTTAAGAGCGTATGGCCGTTTCGCATGGGTCTTGTGAGTACTAGCGAAGAAACTTGCAAAGACTGTTTGATTTTGCATGGTGGAGTTTTGGAATCTTTGGTGGTGGATATTCCGGGGGAAAAGATCCTGAATGCTCTCGAGAATCTATACGGCGATGATTTCCCCTATACCGAGGGCGATAGTATGGATGTACGTCAGGCGGTGGTGCTTGCGCGTTTGACTATGGGACGTAGTAATTCCATGGACGGCTCTGAACTTGGGCTCCCGGTTCAGGTTGCCATCGCTTCTTTTGTGGATAGCAATGGGGCTGAAGTACAAAAGACGGAAAGTTATAAGCTGAATCGTGAGCTTATCAAGGAATCGGGACACCCCAATTTGGTATTCATGGAAGGAGATTCCTTGTCATTACAAATGACATACGGAATGCGCTCCTACATTAATCGCGCGGGTGCTGGGGCTAAGTTGCGAGTGGTGCTTCGTATGGGCCGCTCCATGCTTGCTCCTTATGATACTCTTTACTACGATCACCTCACAAGTGATGGGGAAGATTCCGTTTATATGTTCATGGATTATTTGACTTATTCTCGTTACGATTTTACGGAAGAAATGAAGAGCCCAATGTCGTTAAAACTTTGGCTTGCAACGAAGAGGGGGGATGACGAATGATCCGCAATAGTTTGTTTACTGTACTTGTTTTGATTATTTGTTCTCAAGCAGCGTCCTTGATCGGATTAGAGGCTTTAGGTAAATCAAGTGATGGTCTTTCTGCTCCATTTCTTGGTCGCGGTAATGCGGGTCATGCAAAAACAGGGGATGGTCTTTCCTTGTGGAACCCCGCTATTTTGGCGTTCGAAGAAAAAGTAAGCTTTGTGGCTGATATCTCTTATGAAACGGTTGCGGCTTCCAATGGGGACGTTTCTTATTCCACCACCTCTTTTGATATCCCTTCACTGATGCTTTCTTTCCCCTTGGGACGATTTGGGGCTATCGCTGTAGGTGTTGTGCAGGAGTACTCTTCAAATTTGCGCGTGGAGGTTTCTGATTCTTCGACATCGAATTTGGCAAAGTTGGAGTATCAAGGAAGTTTGTTTGAGTTGACTCCAACCTATGCACTTCGTTTGCCTTTTTTTCGCCGGATTTCTTTAGGTTTTACAGGGCATTTTGTGATGGGCGGGAATTCTCGTGAATTGACGCTTGGAGCGGACAATAGTGCCGTCGCTGAGGATGATGCTTGGGCTACCAATAATTCAGAACTTACCGATAATGTTGATGGTACTTGGGAAATAAAAAATCACCCTGCCTACTATACAGGATCCGCAGAATATAAGGGGCGTGATGTAAGCTATTATCTCTCTTACACAACGGCTTATGTTCTCGCAAATGATTTGGAATATAATTTTGAATTCAGCCAACTGGATACTTTGGTTCCCACAAAAATAACACGTGAAATTGATGTGCCCGCAACATTTGCTACCGGTGTGAATTACCAATTTTTAAAGCGTCACAATGTGATGTTTGATTTTATGTTCCGTGGTTGGGATAAAAACATTCCCAATTTAGGAGGGGGTTGGAATTTAGCGGATTCTACAGAAACGCAAACGGAGTTTCTTGCGGCTATTGGTTACCAACGAGATGGCAGTAGCGTTATTTATGACAAATTTTGGGAAAAAATCACTTATCGTCTTGGGGCGTGGACTCGTAATTGGTACATTTCCGATGTCACTGAGTATGGTGGTGCTTTAGGTGTCGGAATTCCTCTGGGTCGTCGTGGCACACAATTGGATATAGCTGTACAAGGGGGATTGCGAGAATCTGAGAACGATTCATTCTGGGACGAAAAATTTGTGGGAATTACATTGGGTCTGACTGGTGTTGGATCATGGGGTGTGACCCCTCGGAATTATCGCTAAAGAAATGCAAGGAGCTAAAATGAGTGAGAAAAAACAAGTGAAAAAAATGTCCACAAGTAAAACTTCCGCGAAACCCACGGCAAAAAAGACTCTTGATGTAAAAGCTGCTGTGAGATCTGCTGTGAAAGGTGCCGTGGCTAAAATTGAAAAAAGAATGGCCAGTGTGACTGAAAGGAAAACCACAAAGCCTGCCGCAAAATCACCTGCAAAGTCTGTTGTCGCGAAAGCAGTTGAAAAACCCGTAGTGAAGTCTGTTAAAAAAGAAGCCGCAAAGCCCATCACTAACAAGGTCGCTGCGAAGCCTGCCGCAAAATCACCTGCAAAGTCGGTCGCTACTAAGAAGGTTTCAAAGGCTCCTGTGGATGCTTCTCAGCACTCTTTTTCTCCCGAATACTTGGTTTTGATGCAGCGCGATCCGAATTGGATGCACGCATTTTGGGATGTGAGTGAAAAGCGTCTTGCCGATGCCATGCTCGGTGGATCGAAATTAGTGCTTCGCCTTTATGATGTGAGCTCTGATTTAACGGTTCGCAAAGCCAAAAATCGCAAGTTCCGAGATGTGGAAATACCAAGAGAAGCAAAGAGCTGGTATATACAAAATCAAGGATCTTACGCTTGTTCTGCAAGCATTGGCTCTGTGGACCAATCTGGTAATTTTTCTCCTTTTGTGAATTCCTCTTCGTTGCAAACATTTAGCTTTGATGGTGTCAGTGCAGAAACAGACAACCCCTTTTTCAAAGCGTCTATCGGTAGTGCAGGAATTGGTGGTTTCGGTAGTTCTGGTCTTACCAGTCCTTCGGCAAATTCTTGGTTTGAACGCCTCGCAAGTTCTTCGGAATCTCTTTCTTCGGGTTCCCTTTCGAGTGGTGCATTAGTGGGTTCTTCTGTTGATTCTGTGAACTATGGGAAAGATTTTTTCTTGTGGGTCAAAACGCGCCTTATTGTTTATGGTGGTACACGCCCTGATGCCCATTTGCAAGTACGCGGAGAGTCTTTTCCGCTCAATGCTGATGGAACGTTCTCGTTGGAAATGGACCTTCCTGATTCTACGCAGGTCATTCCAGTATTTGCAACCGACAAGGATGGCGATTTTCCCACAACGATCGTGCCTATTGTCGTAAAACGTACGGAGTAATTTCTTTGAACATGAATGGCAAGGGAAAGCTCCTTCTGCTTTTGCATGCGCATCTCCCGTTTGTGCGCAATCCGGATTACGACCGATTTTTGGAAGAAAATTGGTTGTTTGAAGCGCTTTCCGAAACTTATCTGCCTTTGGTGCAGACGCTTTCTCGACTTGCCGAAAAGGGAATCCCCGGGACGCTTAATTTAAGTGTTTCTGCTCCGCTTTTGCATATGCTTGCGGATTCATTGCTTTTGGAACGTTATACGCGGCATTTACAAGAACAGTTGGCTCTTTCCGAGAAAGAGTTGGTTCGTTTAGCGAACGATTCGGAACTCCTCGAAATAGCTCGTTTTTATCATACAAGACAATTAGAATTGATCGATACTTGGGATCATCGTTGTGGGCGTGATGTTCTCGCGACTTTTCGTTCTTTGGAATCTCGGGGCAAACTCACGCTTTTAACGTGTGTGGGGACGCATCCTTTTTTACCTGCCTATCAATCGGATGTGGGTTCCATTCGTTTCCAGTTAGCACTGACGGTTAAAGCTTTTGAAACTGCATTTCACAAAAAGCCCAAGGGACTTTGGCTCCCGGAATGCGGCTATTTTGATGGTTTGGATGCATTACTTGCTGAGTTTGGCTTTGAGTATTTCTTTTTGGAAACGCACGGCGTTTTACTGGCGACGCCTCCGCCTCGTTATGGTGTATTTTCGCCTATGAGGACCCCTGCGGGGCTTTGCTGCATGGGACGTGAACAAAGTAGCTCTGTAGAAGTGTGGAGCCGTACTCATGGTTATCCGGGTCACCCTGACTATCGAGAATTTTTTAGAGATATTAGTAAAGAACTTGGCAAAGATTACCTTGGTGAGTATTTCTTTGCGGGCGACACACCCATAGATACGGGGTTCAAATATTATCGCATTACGGGTGGAGAAAATAAGGCGATTTATCGTCCGTGGCAAGCGATGCTTTTGGCTCGTGAGCATGCACGATTATTTATTGCGAATAGGGAATCCACCATTCTGTCGCTTGCTCCCCAGATGGATTCACAGAAACCTTCGATCCTTTGTCCTTATGATGCGGAGCTTTTTGGCCATTGGTGGTTTGAAGGACCTCAATTTATAGAAGGTCTATTTGAAAGAGCGGCGGCTTCTCATTCCATAGAGATGGCTTCTACAGAAGGAATGCAACCAGATAAGGGTGATATTGAAAAGCATCATCCGGTCTTTTCTTCATGGGGAGAGGGCGGTTTTGGATCGGTTTGGATCAATAGTGAAGTGGATTGGATTTATCCCTTATGCTATAAGATGCTCGCTTGCTTTCGGGAGTGTAGTGCGGTGAAGCCTGTGTCCAAAATGCAAAAACGAATTCTTGCTCAGATGGCACGAGAAATAGCCCTTTTCCAAGCTTCAGATTGGGCTTTTATGATTCATAATCATTCTGCGGAAGATTTTGCGAAAGGTCAACTGCACGAATATTTTGAAAATTTCACGCACTTATACGAAATGTTTTCAACAGGCTCTGAAATGGATGTTGAACTCCTTTCTAAAATCGAAGCCAAAGACAACATTTTTCCTTGGATGAACGAGTCGTTTTATCATTTTTTGTAGCACCTTGAGTCCTATTTTTGAGGTGTTTTCAAGGTGCTTCTAAACAGAGAGTTAAAATTGCAAGGCGAGAGAGGCACCAGCGCGTTGATGATTCAAGTCAATTTGAGGGATCAATTTGAGTTCCATTTGTGATAATGGCGCATTTTGCGAACGGCTTTGATATAGGTTTAATCTGTTTTGTTCGCGTAGAGCCCTGTGTGACTTGCTTCTCCCCACAATTTTGAGCGTGACACCTGTGGCAATCCCTGCGACACCCACAAGAGTGGTTACGTAGCCAAAGGCGAATAATGGAGCCCCATCTCCTCCTGTCGTACAGGTTGTGCCACCATAATCGTTGTCTTCACAAGTTTCTTCAAGGTCTCCTGCTCCAGCGATCATCGAGACGATGCCAAGAGTGGTAAGACCGATACCTCCGAATAAGAAGAAGTTCCCTTTGGAACGAAATGATGCAGCACTTGCGTTATAACGAGTGATATTTTGCTGGTAAATTGCGGTGCTATCTTCTGCAGCAGGCGCGTAATAATAAATAACCACTGGCTGTTTAGGCTGCGCTTCGGTTGTTTGCATAGGGGCCACTACAGTTGAGGTTCCCTCAGTTTGAGCTAAAGCAAACGGGGCGAACGTAAGGGCACAAAGCGTCAAAAAAAAGAATCTCATAAAGCTCCTCTGATGATTATAGAATAACAAAAATGAGCCTAAATTATAGCAAGCATTTCATTTAATGTAAATGTTTATCTTACCATAGGTTGGGGAAATGCGTGGATTTACTCTGACGTTTTTGAATCGTTACAAAGATAAATGCTATGATGCTTTGTATTCTTGATCATTTTGGGGTAATCCGTGATATACTGAAGTCCACGAGATTCTTTGCGCAATAAGGCACTTTGAATCACAAGATTTGAATTTTGAACCGCGTTACGAAATTCCAAAAGAGCCAAATTTTTGGGCCCTTTGACTTTCATGGCAGCGTCAACTTCTACGAGAAATTTTTGAATTTTTTCAAGTCCCATGGTGAGACCTTGTACGGAGCGGATGATACCACAATGTTCCCACATTATTTTTTGAAGGGCAAGACGACGTCTTTTCCAATGGGCTCCGTCAGAAATAATCACATTTTCCAGTTTGATTTTTTGAGGTCGAAAAGACGTTTTTAGAATATCAGATTTCTGAATATTTTCGACAGCACGAAGCGCAAATACAACGCTTTCCAAAAGGGAATTGGAGGCGAGGCGATTCGCCCCATGCACCCCTGTGGCGGCAACTTCACCGCAAGCATAGAGCCCTGGAATTTCAGTGCGGGACCAAGAATCAACAAGGACCCCCCCACACATATAGTGGGCTGCTGGGACTACAGGAATCCATTGCTTTGTCATATCTATACCCACTTCCATACATTTGGCATAAATATTGGGAAAATGAGTACGAATGTCCTTAGACGAACGAGCCGTGAGATCGAGGTACATAAAGTCTTTGCCGGTGCGCTCCATTTCAAAATGAATCGCGCGAGCGACAATGTCACGTGGAGCAAGCGAACGGAGAGGATGAACCCCATTCATGAATTCTTCACCATCGTGGTTTTTTAAGATACCCCCAAAGCCGCGGACAGCCTCTGAAATAAGGAATGTCTTTTTGAGCTGCGGGGCATAAAGAGAGGTCGGGTGAAACTGCATGAATTCTACGTCTTGCAGTGCAGCCCCTGCGCGGGCGGCAATAGCCATCCCTTCTCCGCATGCATCAGGCGGGTTCGTGGTGTGGAGCCAGAGACGGCCTGCACCACCCGTAGCAAGAATGGTCGCTTTGGCATAAATAGCCTCAACGGCCCCTGTTTTTTGATGGATGACTTTTGCTCCAACGCAGCGTTTTTTATTGCTTGAAACTTCGACGATGACATCTTCTACAATGCAGTTTTCTAAGAACTGAATGCTTTTGGTCTTGTGTAACTGGACCAGAAGCGCACGCATCATTTCTTTGCCAGTAAGGTCTGCCGCATGAAGAATTCGTTTTTGACTGTGTCCCCCTTCTAAGTGGAGGTCAAAATGAATGTTCGTGTCGATGGCTTCTGCTGGGGTAAATTGAACGCCCCATTTCACAAGCTGATCAATAGTTGCTGGACCTTGTTCTGTAAGAATTTTGACGGTTTCTTGTTTGCAAAGGCCTGCTCCTGCTTCCAGGGTATCCGCGATGTGCAATTTGAATGAGTCTGAGGGAGCTGTGACGGTCGCAATGCCGCCTTGGGCATAATTAGAAGATCCATCGGGACGGGAGCCTTTCGTTAATATAAGCACGGAAAGACCATTTTCTGCGGCATGAAGTGCTGCACTAAGGCCGGAAACACCAGCACCGAGAATTAATATATCGTACAAAGAAAGCCTCTGGAATAGTTTTTTAAGGCTTTTCCCATGATAGAAAAAATCACTAGGAACGGCTAGATAAAGAAAATCACCCTGGTTACCAGCCCTAGTTTGTGAAATCCTTGGTTTCTTAAATTAAAAAGGGTAGTGAGCCATATTTTTTTGTTAAATTTGGCGAGTCAATTTTTATGGAGCTTCCTCTATGCTGACTTGGATTAACGAAAACGCTAAATGGGTTATTGCCATCTTTGCTGTAGGCATTATGTTGGGCCTTCTTGCTATGGACCGTACCCCGGCACAAAATCACCAGTATCCGATTGGGCGTGTGGATGGGGAGCCTATCTCTTATGCTGAATATGATGTGCGTGTAAAGAAAATTGTGGAAAATCGTTATAAAGATACGCATCTTGAAGACGAACAATACATGAAGCTTCGCAATGATGTTTTCCGCTCTTTTGTACAGCAAGCGTTACTCAAGAAACGTATTGAAGAGAATGGGTTGGTGGCGTCTGTTGCTGAAATGAAAGCGGAGCTTCGCAATAATTCGGATGCCGTTCGCAATATGGTGGGCCAGGAAGCGCAACAGCGTCTCTATTCGATCCAATCTTCCGCAACGAGTAAGGAAGATGCGAATGCTCGTATTCAAGCTTACATTTCCACTTTGCCTCAGTTCCTTGTAGATTCCAATTTCAACAAGGACGCTTACGATCACTGGTTGGATACTCCTGAAGCTTACGAATGGGTGGCGATGGCAAACTATGAAAAGGACCTCGAGACGATGTCCATTCCTGCAAAACAATTGCAACTGTTTGTCTCTGCAAACGTGCATCCAACGACTCTTGAAGCTGAATGGAGTGTCGAGAAGCGTTTGACTGAGCACGAACTGGAAGTGGCTGTTGTTTCTGGTGACGATTTTCAAGCTCCTGCAGAGTCTGTGGACAGCTTGACCGTGAATGCTTATTTTGCGGCAAACCCGGATAGCTTTTTTGTTGAGAAAGATTTGGCGAAGTTGCAATATGCAATTCTCCCAGTGGTTGCCACTGCAAATGATGATGCGAAAGTTCGCGAATATGCGATGACGCTTTATTTCCAATTGAAGGATACGACTTCGGTTGCCAACTTTGATGAAATGGCCCGTGTCGCTTCTGAAGATTTGACTACTGCCGCTGAAGGTGGTGTTTTGGGTGACTATACCGCTCGTGGTGCCTGGGTGAAGGAATTTGAAGATGTGGCTTTTGCTTTGGATTCAGGGGCGATTTCTGAACCAGTACGTACAAAGTTCGGTTACCATATCATCCAGTCTCATGGAAAAATTATTGATTCCACCGGCACCGAAAAGGTGAAAGTTTCCCATATTCTTCTCACGGTGACCGCTTCTTCTGAGACGGTTGATAGTTTGGAACAGATTTTGACCTCTATCAAGACCGCTGTTGAAAATGATGATGTCAAGTTTGAAGATGCTGCTAAAGCGAAGCATGTTCCTGTTCGTTCAAGTGATTGGATTGGCCGTGGTGATATCATTCCTGAACTTGGATTCTTGAATGGCCTTTCCGCCTTCGCCTTCGTTAATAAGGAACGTCCAGACCTTTCTGATAGCAAGGTTTCCGCGGTTCTTAAGAATAAAGAATTTGTCTTGGTGGCTACAAAGACTGACAGCCTTGTTGCGGGGAGTCGTAGTGTTGCCTCTTTCTATAGCCAGATCAAGAACAGTTTGCTTGCGAAAAAGTCTGCTGAGAATGCGGCTCATTATCTGAATTCCGTTGCAGACAAGGTAAAGTTGATTCCTTCTCTTGCTCCTCGGGATACCACAGACACCACGGCTGTCGCTGTTGCTGATTCGGGAGCAAATACAAGTATTGAAAAGGTTAAAGTGGAAACTATCACCGCTTCCTTTGATGGATACGTGCCAGGAATTGGTTACGCGAATCCAAAGCTTTACAATGTATTGAAACAGAAAGTGGGTGAATGGGGTCCTGTGATCACAACGGATCGCGGTGCGGTGATGGTGAAGGTTATTTCAAAGAAAGTTCCTCTTGAATCTGCAGTAAATGCGGCGGTTCAGGAAGAGCTCGCGAATACATGGCGTTTTGGTTATACTACGGTGTTTAATGAATATATGTCTGCTATGGAAAATTCAGCAAAAGTGGAAAACAATATAGACCTTTACTTTAGGGATTGATTTTTCTACTATTGGGCTCACCGGTTTGGCGTGTTCGTCTAGTGGTCCAGGACGCTGGCCTCTCACGCCGGTAACATGGGTTCGAGTCCCATACACGCTATAAAACAAAAGAAAACCCGTAGACCTTTATAAAATAAGGAACTGCGGGTTTTCTTTTTTGACTGGCTATTTTTAAAAAATCCACAATTGGATTTGTGGATTTGTCACACTTTCCCTTTATCGAATCACGAGAGATGCTAATGAGATTTCCAAGCTCATACGGCTTTCAAATTTTCCCATTTTAATTTCATAATCGAGATCCCCGAGACGTTTGATCACACGGCAAAGAATAGGCTTGTTCCAGTTTCGTGCTTTGCGGGGCTCGTTCTGTTTAGTACAAAAAAGCCATTCATTGACGCCTAATTTGGTGGCGATATCTTTGGGGGACATCCCATTATCCAGCATGGAACAAATATGGAGTAGACGCACGGAATAGGACTGTAAGGCTGAAACTATGGCAACACCATCGACATTGGAATCCAGAAGTTCTCGGAGTTTTTGCGTGAATGCGCGCGCATCGCGATTTCCGAAAGATTCTCGAATTTCAAAGGATGCAATTTCA
>MNYL01000049.1 GCA_001873075.1 Fibrobacteres bacterium CG2_30_45_31
TCATAATCGTGAGGATTCGGATGGGTGACGCTCGAAATGTAACACACAGGAATTCCCTTTTCACGCGCCAGCAGTGCAGCGCCGCTGTGATTGCTATTCGTAATCAGGAATTCACAGGAAGCGTCCAAACTGCCATCGGCAACGTGGTCCAATAAGGCCCGGAAATTGCTCCCGCCACCGGAAGCCATAACACCAAAAGTAAACATGAGGCCAAAGATAAAAAAGAAGGGCGCAGAAAACGCCCACCCCTAAAAGGGGTTACGAGAACAGACCACCATATAAAGACAAAAGGCGGGAACGCAACTACGAAGTGAGTCGGTCCAAAGTTTTTGTCCGCCGTCTTACCGTACTTTAAGCATCGCTATAGTACCGGAAACCCAGCGAAGAAACATCAGACTTCGCGAAGCTCCCTCGACTGCGGCTTTTATTGCCAGGTCGCGGTCAGGAGTCCCATGGATGTCGCCGAGCTTTCCACCCACACAATCCGATTGCCCAGAAAACGCACTCCGGCACTATGACCTTCACCGCTGACAAGAATTGTCTCTCCCTCTGCACTGTTAAAATCATAATACCAGAGGTCGCCATTTCCTGTACGCTGATCTTCCCAGACCACTTTAGACCCCGACACATACGGATTGGTGCGGAACCCCGTGGAACTGCTGAGATTCAGAATTGTCTGTGTTGAAATCTGATAAGCGCGAATCACCGCATCGGTGGAATTCGGATATTCTTCCCATACAAGCCAGTCCCCATCGACAGAAGGACGATCCTGATGATGGGCACTGGTCACAGGATAAGTGATAGTGCCGGAATTTAAATTCATCAAAGCAATTTTTCCCACGGTGGCTTCGGACGCATATTCAACCCAAGCCAGGTACCCTTCAGAAGCCTCCAGACGCGCCCGATACGAACTCATCTCCGAGGTCAAGGTATCAATGGCTCCCCCATCCCAACTCTGAAAAAGAATTCGGCCTTTCAATGAAGTGTCGCTGGAACCTGTTCCTGTTCCTCCGCGCCCGCTCCCGGAAGCACTGACCGTCCCGTAATCCACCCAGAATATTCCTTCGTTATTGGACGCAATGAATTCCTTATAGTTAGAAGCAGGAGTGCCCAGCGGAACCGATTCATTCGACTGAATGGTCCACGAACTGTTCGCCTGAAACAGCGTTGCAGAGTATGTTTCCGTGGCAGTAAGATAGGCATAATACAAAGTATTTTCTGAAGCAATCCAGCTGGAAGAACCCGCCCAGCTCACCTGCAACACCCCGAGCGATCCATCAGACTTTGTCTGCACAATGTGGATTCCGTCCTCGGAAAGAGACGGAAGTTCAATGGTATTGAGTGTGGTCAGTACCTGGAAATTACTCAGCACCACTGCTACAGAAGAAGAGCTTTCCTGTACCATGCTGGAAAGCCCCATTTCCATTGATGAAGAACTTATTGGTACTCCACTGGATAATGAGCTCACGTTGGAGGAAGAGTTCCCATCCTCACTTAACGACGAACTGGAATTCTGATCAATGAGATCCAGCAGATCTTCGCTCGCCGAAGACCCCGCTTCTGCCGAAGATCCGGAAGACGTCACTACAACGGAAGAAGAAAGAGAGGAGGATGCAGATTCAGAAGCCGCCGTGACGGCGACATCATTTCCACAGGCAGCGAGCAGGGTGACAAAAGCGACACCACTGAGATAGACGTGAAATTTATTTTTCATGGTAAATAACTCCGTAATGCGGCTTTCGGCCGAAGTGAGAATAAAGTATCGAATTGTTCCCGCTGAATCAGGCTATCCACACCTCTGATCTCAGAAAGACTCCAATTGATGGGAAGACCCGTTGCTGTGCGCCCTGTCGGAATATCAAAAAGAACCAGTGCTTTTAACTCCGGCAAGTCCCTGTTGCGTAGCGCGCGGAACATATCTCGAATCCAATCTGCTTTGCTGCCCCCTGCAGAGCTCGTACCCACTTCAGCAGCGAACATAGGCACACCCAAAGAACGATACTGATCCACATAAAGTTTTGCGAGACTGTAAAAATCAATCCAGGTTCCCTGTTCCGAAAGGGACCCGTAATTGAACAGATCAAGCCCAATCCAATCCACCTGATCCTTGCCCGGGAAAAACGCCGAATCGAGTAGCCCGAAAGGAGTCCATACAAATGAAACATTCCGAGCTCCCTCTTCCATGAACAGAGAACGAATGCGTTTCCATGCGGAGCCATACATTTCAGGCGTATTCCCGTAAGCTGAAGTCCAGGGATAAAGCGGATTCGTGGGTTCATGAGCGATACGCAGCAAAAGAGGAGAGCCATACCTGGCAGCACCGCGCGCCCATTCCCGGATATAAGCATCCAGTTTCCCCGAAGCAATCAAAGCGAGGGACTTCTGCGGTTCCTTTGAACCGTAACGTACAAATTCACTCAGCCAGGGTTCCCATGTCACCATGGGCGTGTATCCCGCCTTGCGCATATTATATAAGGCCTCTGTGGGAAACGCATGCAAAGGCCCTTCCCCCCACGCCTGGTAAAAGGAAATGAGAGAAACCCGCCCGCCAAACGTGGACTGCAATTCATCCATTCCATAAAGGCTCTGCGGTAATTCAGGACGCGTGGCCCCAAGTGCCATTTTTCCAGGCTCCGGATTTTCGAGTGTATGGGCATCCGTAACCATCCGGCAAATCACCTGCCGGAACCAGATTTCCGCTAAAGCAGGTTCGCCCCACTTTTTAAGCGGAAAATAGGCTGCGACCACAATCAAAAGAAAAAGAAAAAACGAACGGATCGAAGGTCCCGGCGGTAATTTCAATGGGCGGTCAGCGATGTTCTTTTGAATCATAACTCCCCCAGTTGTATTTCGGAAATAAAGCGATCACCGTCACGGGAACCATCACGAGTACATTCAGCAAGGCAAGGGAAATCATCCACCAGGTTCCCCCATCCAGACGATAATACGCAAAGAGCGCATAAGCCACCGCGAGTAACGATAACCCTATGGCAATCAAATTGGGCAGCACCAGCATCGGCATGGCACGGCGATCCGAATTTTTGGGCGTAGGAATATATTCCACTCGCCGATGCAACAATCCCGAGAGCAAACTCATGCAGGAGACATACCAGGACGCTTTTTCGAGGGTAAGAGAACGCCACGGAAAACGTTTTTCACTGGGATGGGTATAGAAACGACTCATGAAGCGATAAGTAAGCAAGGTGCAGATCGCATAGGGAGCCAAATGCAGTATAAAATCCTGTAGCGAAAATTCCACCGCATATTTCTGAGCAAACAGAAAATAAATGGGAAGCAGCAACATCAGGAGCGTAGCGAGCCCATTGAAATAGAAGGTCCCTGCATTGAAATAATGAATACGCTCTACCCCATTGAATTTGCGGAAAAGTTTCGGATATTCACGAAATAAAATTTCAAACATGCCCGTGGCCCATTTGACCTGTTGTTTGAAAAAGGAGCCCAGGTCCTCAGGCACCAGGCCCTCCGTGCCACGGTAAGGCAAATAAGCCGACCGCCAGCCTTCAGCATGCAAGCGCATACTGGTGAGGGCATCTTCCGCTAAGTGTTCCGCATGACCGCCGATGGAATCCAGCGCTTTGCGTCGAAAAATACAGTTAGCCCCAATGGCCGTGGGAATACCCAATCCGTGTAGGGACATGAGCGTAGGCCCGTAAAAGCTGAAAGTCTGCTCCGCCGCCGCATTTGCTACAAAAGAATTTCCGGTATTGTAATAGGCCTGTACCACCTGAACAAATCCGATTTGTGAATTTTCAAAAAAAGGCAGCACTCGGGAAAGCATATCCGGACGGGGCCTGTGATCGGGATCGATAATAAAAACAATTTCCGCATCACTCAAAGTTCGAAGGCAATAGTTTACCTTACCCGCCTTCGCTCCGGGAATATTGCGACAATCGACATGAGTCACTCCCAGCCGCGCACACAGTTCCATAAGTTGAGAATCATTACCCCCATCTAAAAGAAAAGTTCGATGCGGCCATTCCATCGCCTGAATTTTTGTGAGGCTTTCCTCGAACATGGCAAAAGGCTCGCCAGGCATGGCTGTGGTCAGGACATCTACACGATACGTCACTGTTTCGGGCAAAGAGGGGGTACTGGAGGGCGTCATAAAATAAATCAGGGCCCAGTTCGCAAGGCTTCGGTAGATTCCCCAAAAAATAGCGACCGTCAAAATGGGAAACCAAAAGGAATCGCGTCTCGCTTCGCTGAAAAACCAGAAATCAGCAAACCACAGACTCGACAAAAAACCGGCGGCAATCAACAAGCGTAAAATCAACTTATCCATCATTTCACCCACTGCAATTTGTCAAGACGGAGTCTGGCTTCCGCATGGCGATCATTTAAGTTCAACACGCGCCCGTAAGTTTTCTTCGCTTGTGGAAAATCACCTTGCCATTCATAGACTTGCCCCAGTTGGAGCAACGCTTCTATCGATTTTCCATCAAGAGCAAGAGCTTGCTCAAGCAATTTTATCGACCCCGAAAGATCCTTGTCCCAAGCCGTCCACAAAGCAAGATCCAGCAAACAGCGAACGCGCAACCCTTTGCTCGGTTCTTTCGCTCCTAGCACTTTCTGCACTTGTGCTTTCGCTTCGGGAACCCGGCCGAGCCACGCAAGTACCTGAGCCCTGCGCTCCATCGTTCCCCAAGGCTGAGAAAGCCGGGGAATCGCCTTGTCATAAACCTGCAAAGCTTCATTCAAGCGTCCCGCCTGTTCAAAAAGCAAACCCTTCACCCGCAAGGCTTCCGGTCTTTCTGAATGACGCAAATTGCTGATCACCTGGGTAGCTGTCCGAAAATCTTTTTTCCAGAGACTCGCTTCAGCAACAGCAATCGCTACGGAGTCCTCTTCGGGATGGGCCCGGTAAAGGGGCAACAGATAAAACAACGTGGAATCCGCATTCCACGCAGCATAATGCTGAAAACCCTGACGGCGGGAATTGTTGAAGTTATCGCCCCAACTCCAGGAAATAAGCACCAGAAGTAACAACAGAATCGATGAAATAAATTTCATGAAAAACTCCTTACAGGTAAATTCAAAAATTCATTTTCTGCGACCAGAAGCCTATTTCCTTCAGGAACATCAGGCTTTGCAAAGCCGATATGAAGCACCACCGGGATAAGAATGGAATCAGAAAACATTTTTTAGACATCCCCTTATGAAAATTGTATGGCGAGAAATCGGGCTAAGGACCAGGAGGGTTTCCAAGGCAGAAGAGACCTGATTTTAGCCGTATTCAGTGAATAGAAAAAACTCTCCTGATCGCGATACGGAACGGCTCCGATCTTCAGAAGATCCGGGTGACCACTCAACCTAGCGACCGTGCGCGCCACCTCTGCAATCTGATGAACCTCTTCCGAAGCGAGATTATAAATTCCTCCCAATTGTTTTTGCAAAATCAGGACTATCGCTAAACAAGCATCTTCCACATGAAGAAAATCCCGTTCCTGCTCACCGGCAGTCATGGGGAAAGAAATACCGGCCCGCAAAGCATCCATTAACGAACGGAGAAACATCGATGGGGGCGCATCTTCACCATAAAACACAGAAGGTCTGATGATCGTAGTCTTACACCCTGTGAAAATCTGATGCTCCAATACAACATTTTCAGCAGCAAGTTTACTCCGCGCGTAAGGTTGCGAAGGCAAAAGTGCCGCAGATTCCTCCGCATTTCTGCATTCCTTTCCGTAGACAAGACCCGTGGAAAGAAATACAATATGCGTACTGGCTTCCACAAAATGGTGAAGGATGTTGCGCGTTCCCTCCACATTCACCTGCCACAGGCTTTCTTCCGAGCCCTGACCGGGTAACAGTGCCGCCAAATGAACCACCACATCAAACTTCTTTTGACCTGCAAAAGACTGGAGACTTTTTTCATCGGTGACATCTGCCTTCCATTCAGCTTCAGGGGAACGGCCCAGACGAACCACATTCCAGCCTAAGCGCTGCAACTGCGCCACCAGATGACGCCCCACAAACCCCGTGCCGCCTGTCACCAATACGTTCATAAGGAAACGCTCCCCGTCCAGACTCTCTGCCCTCGGCGAGCTTCTTCGACATAAATTTTCAACTGTTCAAGACTCATAACCCGTCCGCCATCCAAGAAAGCGCGGTACCATTCCGCAGTGCGGGCAAAGCAAGGTTTTCCGTCCCACACCGGAAACCACTGAAGTTCTCTCTGGGCAAGCGAACAATCCAGAGTGAGCAACCCCGCTTCATGAGGAGCCGAAGACTGCTCTTCCACACGGCATTGCAATTCAGGCAAACTTTCCCGAAGCAAGCGCACAACCGTCCCGACATCGCAAACGCCTTCGCTCGCGGGCCCAAAATTCCATGCCTTGGCCATCTCCGTACGGCCCTCCCACAGATGCTCTCCCAGCAACAGATAACCCGAAAGCGGTTCCAGTACATGTTCCCACGGGCGTGTGGAACGGGGATTCCGAATAATCGCTTCCCGACCCGTCATCGTCGCACGCATCAAATCCGGCACCAGGCGGTCCAGAGCCCAGTCGCCCCCACCGATCACATTGCCCGCACGCGCCGTCGCCATCAGCACGTGATGGGTTTTTCCATAGTCAAGAGGCGGCCAGAAACTGCGTCTCCAACTTGTCGTCGCAATATCCGCACATGCCTTGGAAGCACTGTAGGGATCATGACCTCCCAAAGGATCGTTTTCACGGTATCCCCAGCACCATTCGCGGTTCTCATATACTTTATCTGTAGTAATACTCACCACCGCACGCACACTGTCGCATTCACGGCACGCATCATAAACCATCAAGGATCCCATCACGTTACTGGAAAAGGTTTCCAGCGGTTTCCGGTAGGATTCGCGGACAATCGGCTGTGCCGCCAGATGAAAAACAATTTCCGGCTGAAAATTCTTCACGAATTTTTTAAAAAGAACTTCATCCCTGATATCGCCGCGGCCATCAACTATAGGGAGCCCCAAAAGATCCCAGTGACTCGGTTCCGAAGGCGGATCCAGGGAAAAACCCGCGACCGTAGCCCCCAATTCCTGAAGCCAGAGGCAGAGCCAGGATCCTTTAAAACCAGTATGACCCGTAACCAGAACTTTGCGCCCCGCATAAACACAATGAAACAGATCCTTCATTTGGCTTCCCCCCATACCTTCCACGGCGCCTGTCCTTCTTTCCACATGGCATTGAGAGTGCTATAATCTTTGTAGTGGTCCATACAATGCCAGAAACCGTCATAGGAAAACATGCGCAACTGATCTTTATCCACAAGCTCCTGGAATGGTTTATCTTCAAGCACACAGGAATCTCCATCCAGTGAGTCCAGCAATTCGCGCTGGAAAACAAAAAAGCCTCCGTTGATATATCCCTTCATGGTGGGCTTTTCACGGAACGAATGAATGGAGCCATCGGGTTCTGCTTCGACGATCCCAAAAGTAGTGGGCAAATGGACCCCGGTCATGGTTGCCAGGCGCTGGTGACCCCGGTGAAATTCCAGCAAGGTTTTTAAGTTCACATCCGAAAGCCCATCACCATAAGTGGCAAAAAAAGCATCCCCGTGCAAATAGGGTGCGAGCCTTTTGATGCGGCCCCCCGTCATCGTTTCTTCCCCCGTATGCACAAGCGTTATTTCCCAGTCCTCAATTTCGGCACCTACCCCATCCGAATGAAACAGGCGAGCGGAACTGTCCCGAAGATTAATCGTTACATTGCGCTGACGCAACTGATAATCGGCAAAGAAATCCACAATGGTATGTCCCTGATGCCCAAGAGCGAGCACAAATTTGCGGACACCGAAATGAGCATAAATTTTCATGATATGCCAGAGAATCGGTTTCCCTCCGATTTCCACCATGGGTTTCGGCCTGTCTTCGGCCACCGCGCGAATGCGGGTTCCCTGTCCGCCACAAAGAATAATTGCCTGCATGTCTTCCATATTTGTCTGCATAAAAAGCCTCCTAAAAATTCCGTTGAATATTCACTTTTGCTTTGAACACCTTATAGGCATCCTCATTCCAGAATTGCATGTGTTTCCAAGGAGTGAGTTCCGCACTGAAATCCGTTCCCAATTGCCAATCTGCGCTATGGAAAACCCAAGACGTAGAGAACTTGAAAGGAGCCGTGCCCCAGTCCTTAATTTGTTCGTTATCCCATTCCCGAAACTCTCCCGAAAGCAAAGGCACGCTCATCATCATTGCCCATTCCGCACGGGAAGATTGCCAGAGACCTGCTTGTGCTATCAGAGAAACAGCCCCGCTCCAGATCGGAGCCGCCGCCGGATACCAGGAATATTTGTATTCCGTTTCTGTGGTTGTAGGTTCCTGAGTGGTACGATCCGCATGGGAAAAAGCGCAGGACCAGCCCCAAGCAAGGCCCGGCTTCGTTATAGGAAGCCAGTAGGCAATCGCCTGTAGAATCCAGGGTTCCGTGGGCTCTAAAAGGGTGTCGTTCAAAGTGCGGATTTCGGATCGGGGACTCAACCACTTCTCAACGCTGATGGAACTCGTTAAAGTGCCTTCAGTATCCTTGTATTTCAATCCGGTTTCAGCCACATTCCGCATGGTTTTGAGGGAAAGCGGCAAAGGATACTCTGAAAAGGGCTCACGCTTCAGTAATACATAAGGTTTCCACTCAGATCCACCCGATCGCGAGAAAGACTTCGCCCAAGTCAGACTCCCGCCCAACCCCGTCACATCAGTCGTTGCGTTATCGGAAATGGAAGCCAAAAACCAATGGGTTCCCCACAAATACCACGCGCCGCCCTCAAAAAACAAAGCGTTCCCGCGAAAAGCCAAAATTCCATCAAACTCGTCCTGAAGACGATAACCGCTCCAGCGGGCGTTTAGAGACTGACCGTTTTTATCGCCATCGGTATGGTTCCACAGCACCCCATCCTGTTGCATCTGATAGCCACTGCCATCCGCAAAACCGGAACCCTCGTAACCGATATTCCACGAAGCAAAACTTGTCGAAATGGCAATAGAAATTAAGAGGAGTATGTTGAGAATATTTTTCACATTCTCAATATAGGCGCCCTATCAGGGAAGAAGCCGATTAAACGTATCGGCGGATCAAATTCCGATTAAAAAATTAATCACCTCATTTCACATTGCAATGAGCATCAACCACAATCGGCTGCGATTGTTTTTGCAAGTTTTGAGAACCAGCGGCAGCACCCGATGCGGCACTTTGTTTTGAATTCGAATCGGTTGTTTCAAGCGTTCCCAAAGAGGCCTCTCTGCACGCCCCCGACAATACGAGAATCCATGAATAAGTAGTGCCATCGCAATATGCGACCAATTCCCCACGACCCGCATGAACCGCATCCAACACAAAAGAACCCGTGGAATCCGCAGAAGTCGTTTCCGGGAAACCCACCATTTGCACCTCCGCATTCGCACATTCGGGAAGGGGAAGCCCTCCGGACACCTGAATGGAACGATACAAGCCAATTTTTCCGAGAGCCAGCGTATCTCCATTAAAAGACAAATTTCGCATCTGCGCATACAAACTATCATTCCAGTTCAAGCGCAGCATATATTCTCCCGTATCCGCTGGAGACAAAGAAAAATTGCCATCAATGTCGCTATAAACCGTATCCAACGGGGTCTCCTCATATTCCGAATCCACCCATTCCACACGGGCGAGGATAATTTCACTTGCGAAAAGCGTTACATTCGCCAAAGAATCGACCGTCACACCGTAAATAAAACTTTCCCCATCAGAACCAGTTCCTCTCTCTGCCGTAGTCACATCCGAACAGGCAAATGCAAGAGACAAAACAAAAAAGAGTAAAAAAAGCTTTGAAAATTTTCTGAAAACTTGTTGGAATACACCTCTAAAAATTTTTTCACAGTCAAAAAATTGAGCGAAGTCGCGCCAGAAACACGAACACTTGCGCTTCCAACGCTTAGTGAGAAACAGAAACACTTGTGCTTTAGCACTTAGTGACTCTGATCCTTCATAGATGAATTTGCTTGATGAATTAGGAGTAATCCCTGCGAAATGACATTGTGAAAAGAGTGGAAAAAAAGAACACTTGCGCTTTTTCGCTAGTAAGAGTGATCCCTCATTGGTGTTATTGATGCCTTCGGTAGCCGATTTTGCAGAAGATGAATTTTCAGAGTCGTTTTTAATAGCATACAAAGTATCGAAATAGTTCTTCATGACTTTTTCCTCCGTTTCCTTTCTGTAATCGGAAACAAATTCATATTCAGAAGATACGCCCGATCCGCATTTTCTTCCTGTTCAATAATTTTCAGAATGCGTTTCCGGAAAAGTCGCGTTTCCTCCACCACTTTCTGAAAACTCTCCCGACTAATAGCCATGGAAATCCAGGAATTGTATTTTTCTCCGGCAGCCACATTCTGCGAAGCACTCCGCGCCAATTCCAGAATATTTTGTAC
Source organism: Fibrobacteres bacterium CG2_30_45_31 (assembly GCA_001873075.1). GTDB lineage: Bacteria > Fibrobacterota > Fibrobacteria > Fibrobacterales > Fibrobacteraceae > UBA1313. The sequence goes on from MNYL01000049.1 coordinate 10,403, forward strand.
ATATTCACGAAAATAAAAACCATTTAATTGCGGACCCGTGGTCAGAATTGAATCCACCGAACGAAAATAACCCTTTGCATCCTTGGCAATGAGCTTCAAACGTATCAGCAAATCAATTGCCTCATGAACCTCTGCCGCAGACAAAACAGGTAGCATTTTAGCACCCAACTGCTGGTATTCACTGCCACTAAAATCAAAAACCGTCAAAGCCTCCCGCACTGCGGGATAATACCAGCGGCTGTAATAAACATACTGACTTACGTCCAGTACCGTAACTGAAGAATCACGGCTTTCATTCATCCGTGAAAACCAGTGTTTCTGCTCCTCGTGGGTCATCGCCTGATTGTAATGAACCAGATTTCGAAAATACAAACCCTCCGAAGGCGAAAGTTTTAAAAGATCCACCAACGCCTCCAGCGCCCGATCTTTCAAATCTGCCTTGCCATTTAAGATCAGAGAAATATGACCGCCGGACTTGAGGCCGATACGATCTGCAATATAACGATGGGACCAGCCCTTGGAATGCTCTTTTCGCTCCTCAAAAAAAGCCTTGAGAAATTCACGGAAATCTGTAAATTGAAAAACAGAACACGCCATTTTCCAAATATACATGATTTATTTTCAATTGATTTTAATTAATCAGAAAAAGGCAAAACTATTGAAGTTTATCCGTAAACGCCTCTAGAATACGTAGCCAGAACAGACCCCATAGGGGCTATCTATGACGATTTCATCTTTACACTTGCTAAAAATACGGTCATCATCAAAAGCGGAGGAATGCAGGGGGGAAGGGTGGAAAACAGCTACGAAGGGCATCAAGTGAAACGAGATCGCAAGACTGACTATAATCTCGGAAGCTCCGCGCAGAGAACTCAGCGGATTCTTTTAAAATAAAGGTTCACAAAGTGCCGCTGCCCATAAGTTGCAAGATGGATTCCGCTTCAAAATGCTAGATTTGACCCAATTTTAACAGGCCATTCACGCCCTATTTGCAGGATAGAAAATGATATTTGACAACTATCTCCAGTCTTCGAAGATGCGCGGTTCCGTAAAGGACCTCATGACGCCCGGTCTCGCTGTGGAATTTATCCAGCCCTGGTACACACCACTTTCCACAACGCCATCTACCACAGGCATTGCCGTGGGCGGCATCGGAAGCACCTTCACGGTAACTCCCGCAGGAACCACTCCCGTGATGAATAGTGTGCCCGGCGTACAGGTTCGTGCAGAAAAGCCGGAAGATATGCGTCTGAATAATTTTTTCTTCCGCGAATCGGTTTTGGATTCTAAAAAGAAGTTGGAGATTCGCGCCTTTTCCACGTTCCAGATCGTCTGCAAAAACTTTGTGCTCCGCGATGTCCAAGGGGTCCCGCTCTTCACGGAAACCACCCAGGCTGCTGCAGAAGAAAAAATAGCCGCCGTTATTAAAGACAAAAAATTCTTCGCCACCAACAAAGAAGCCTTTGCCCGCTGGCATGTGGAATTCAGCGACCGCACCCGCGCCCTTTTGAATAACGGGGACGAATCCTCCCCGGCCTTGAATCGCGCGGTTCTCATTGATTTCTTTGACGGTCTCCTCGGCGAAGCTTCTGTACGCGAAGGGGCTTTGACTGCCGCCTGGGGCGATGAACAAACGTTTCTCGGGGAACCCGGTTATGATGCCGCAAAAATGGATTACGCCGCACTTTACCCTGTAAGCCGCACGGAATTCCAGAATCCGAAAGGTGTCAGAATTCGC
>MNYL01000106.1 GCA_001873075.1 Fibrobacteres bacterium CG2_30_45_31
CCATATTTGGAAAACTACACTCATTTTCTTACCTGGTAAAGGGGAAATCACAAGTGCCCACCGCGCTGTAGAAGAGGCTTTTGGATACGGAAAATTGGAGCTTCTGGATTTGTATGGCGGGCAAGAGTTACCAATTCAAAACTTAATTTTCAAGGATACAGAGCGTCCGCGAGTGATTTTTACCACGAATATTGCAGAGACCTCTTTAACAGTACCCCAAGTCACAGGCGTTATCGACTCTGGTATGGAGCGCGTCACCGAATACCAAGTCAAAGACAATTTGAGTGCCCTTCGTTTGTCTCGTATTAGTTTGCAGAATGCCGTGCAACGTACAGGACGGGCAGGCCGTACACAGGCTGGAGTTTGCATTCGACTTTGGGGAGAAAGAGAAGAACCCTTGTTTCCCAAAGAAGTGGTTCCAGAAATACTCCGCTCTGATTTAACGGAAATTCTACTACAGCGCGGAGCCTTGGCAAAACTCGGAGGGATGAACACTCAGGATCTCGTATTCCCGACAACAGCCCCCAAGGATGCTTTTGAAATGGCGATGAATCGCCTTTGTGATCTGGGATTTTTGGAGAGTGCGCCCGAAAAGCGGGGCGAAATAACGAAAGAAGGACTTGCAGCTCTCGAAATCCCGACAAATACGGTAGAACTCGCCCACTTGATTTTGCACGCTCCCTCTCTTTCAGATTTAACGCTTTTTGCCATTGCGTGGATTGATTCGGGGCGAGAGATTTTAAGTCGCGATAAAGGCCCGAAAAATATTTTACACCTTGCTGAAGATTCTCTAGAAAACGTCAACCACACACCGCGTGATGTGCAGTTGGTTTTTAAACGTCTTCAAGATTATCGTCATCATAAAGTTCCATCAAAAAAAACGCCAAACAATAGAGAAGAAACCACCCGCCTCTTTTATGATGCGTTTCCTAAGGCTCTTGCCATCGCGAGCGGGAGCACCTACCGAATGGACAGCCAAACCACTTTAGTCATCACCCCTCAACAAACAGAAAATGCGAAGGCCATCCTTGCCTTTCAGCTTTTGCGCACGGGCTCTCGGCAAAAATCAGAACTCAAGGCGAGTCTTTTTTTTCCTATTCCTGAATCATTCTTGGAAGGAATCTCCGAAGAGGTGATTTATGAGCTGTTGTGGCGTAGCGGCCAGGAACGCTATATTGGTCTCGAAATTCGAAGAAATGGAGACCTGGAAATCGCACGAAAAGAAATTCAACCGCAAGAAGCACCCCCCGATATTCTTAAAAAACTGAAAGCACTGACGGGTCCCACGTGGATGGAACGCCATGCCCGAGAAGACTTAAGCCATTTATGGATGAGCGATGAAAACAAGATTCTTCTTCGCAAAATGAAACTTTCAGCAATTCACTTCCCCGATTACGGTTTGCCTCCATGGAACGAGGAAGACATAAATCTCGTGACCGATGATTTTCTAAGTGGTTTCTTTTTAATCCGCGATTTAAATGCGGAACGATTTCGCACCCATCTGGAAGATTACTTTGGAAGAAATATGCTCCCTTGGCTACATAAGACATTTCCGGATTCCTTTCCTCTCCCCAATGGGCGCAAAGCCAAGTATCTCTACGAAGATGATGGGCTTGTCGAGTTATCGGCCCGTATTGCGGACCTCATGCTTTTCCGAGGCGAGCATTTCATTGCCGAGGGTAAGGTCAGAGTGCGTTATGATATCCTTGCCCCCAATTACCGCACAGTGCAAAAGACCTGGGACATTACAGGATTCTGGCAAAATACCTACCCCGATATACGAAAAGAGCTTCGGGGGAGGTACCCGAAGCATCCTTGGCCAGAAGCCATTATTTAAGGCTTTGATTATTCGTAAACAGGCACGGTCCAGGACTCAGGGTAAGCAAAGTCTGTGGTATCCGTGGAAGAGTACGAGAAAGAGTCTTCTGTGAGATCAGAGACAATGCCGTAAACTTGACCAGAACACGTTTTGGTGTTCATGCAGGAAGAAGTCTGGAATACGAGACGATCTCCAAATACGCCCCAAGTTCCGGTGCGGCTTTCTACCGTTGAGGAGAGGCCTTGCTTAGCAATAGCAGTGAACAAAGCATCATCCTTCAGAACAAAGGTCCAATTATAACCATTTTCCACGCCGACCCAGGTATTCACCAGAAGATCCGTATCCACATAATCCACAGTTAAATCAGACTCTGTATATGCACGAGTAACACCTGATTCCTTAAGATTATAGCCAGCAGTGGTTGTTGCGGCTTCAAAAAGATCCATACTTTTCACTGATCCATCAGTCATGTAAAAATCAGGGAGAATAATTAAACTCTGGCGATGCACATCATAATAACCGGCTTCCCAGAAATCACCTTTAGAGTGACCGGTACGCACATAACGACCTTTATCAAAGAAGAAATAAGTAGAATTGGAATCCCCGGAAACCCAACTCAACTTTTTGTCCACAATAGTGATCGCCTTTGAAAGATAACCAGCCACAGCCAAGTACTTTGCAGTCTCTACATTCACAGGCTCCTCGTCATTCACGGAAACTTGCAAAGTAGAATCCTCGGTATAAGAAAACGCAAGAGTAATTCCTGACTCAATGCCATTCTTAATAGCCGTTCCTATGCTTGAGGTAACATCATAAGACCTTCCGCTAGAATTATCAAAAGTGAGCGTTCCGTTGTTAAAATCAGAATAGATTACCGAATACCCATAGGCATTTGTACTCGTAGAATCCAAGAACCAAAGGGAGTACAATCCATTGACACCTGCAGAGAGCCAAAGATTCGTGCCATACAATTTTCCTAACGTCATGTTCGTTGGTAATTGATCCGCGGTGACACAAGATTCACAGACGCTACTGGAAGAAGCAACCCCGCCGGAAGAATTACCCCCTGTAGAAGAGGATGAATCCGATTCATCGCCTGCTTTAGAAGAACTCCCGTCACTACAAGCGGCAAGAGAAAAGACTAAGGCCGAAGCCAGAGATAGAGTCAAGTAACGTAAACGCATGGACGAACCTCACTAATTTTCTCATAAATCTATGATTTTCAAAAATAAAAAGGATTTTTTAAAACCAATTTCATTTTTTGAGGACGAAACGCACATGATTTTTCACAATTCTATTCTCTTTCACCAAAAGGAGTGCCTGGCTTATAATTTAAATCACATTCGGCCTCGCGAATATCGGGGGCTGCATCGTAGCGAAACCCAGCCAAAGCCTGTTTTGCAGATACGGAACCAGGAACCAAAATTTGTTTGAGAGTTGCCAAAATACTGCAAAACCAAAGCGGCACATTGACAATTTGTTTTTTCATACGAAATCGCGCTAAAGAAATTTGAGCCATTTGATAAAGTGTCAAAAT
>MNYL01000260.1 GCA_001873075.1 Fibrobacteres bacterium CG2_30_45_31
AATATAAGGCTTCCCAGCTTTTTAAACTTATAAAATAAGTCAAAATTTCCGATCATGCAGCAATATTTTGAATTGTCTCAAATATTCCAACTTTTGTACCTATTTCCAACTCTTTTGCAATCTGATTCATGATTGAACGAGCTTCATCAATTCTGTTCATTGGAACTGCCAAAGCATCAAAAATATAAAGACCTAAGATGCTACGTTTGTGAAATTCAGAAACAATACGTCCCATTAAACGGAAGAACATAGAAAGCCTTATTGATACTGGTGTATATCGATTTCCTAAGAATATAGCAGCAGATATTGTGTATAGCATTTTTTCTGATGAAAATTTGTTAAAAACTTATAATGTGATAGACCAAGTAATATTTGTTAATTTTGATGATGAAAACCCGAAGCTTTACAATGATAGATTCAAGAACATAATAACAGCTTCAATCTAACACTAAGGTTATTATCAAAATCAACATTATTTTTTTGAAATTTGAAAAACCATTTTTCATCATTTGCAACCTTTTACCTGCGGTACATGTTTTGCAAAATTTGAAATCAAACAATATTCTGATACTTTATTTTAATAGTGAAACGTTTCATAAAAACCTAACAAAAAATCTAGGAAAATAATTGATAAAATATTTGAAACGTTATCGGTTCCCGATTCATGTCAAATAATTATCAATTTTTTCCATTTTAATCATTAAAAATTTATTGTGAAGCACCTATTTTCAGTATTTGCATAAGATATGAATCAAATATCACATTTGATGAAAAAGTTGCCAATCTTGCCTGTGGCATTTTTTCAATTAAATTGAGTTCTATTTAGAATTCATTGGAAGCCAGTTTTAATCTTTTTCATCAAATTTAAATTACGCAAATTCACGATGCCACCAAGTTTCAGAGTGGATAAAATTTAAAAAAATAACATTCATATAAACTATCTGAGTATACGAAAAAAATACGAGGATTCGCTATATGAATAAGATTAAAAGAAAACGAAACAATTATTCTATTTACGACATTGTACTTCCACACGATATTGCGGATATGATTGATTCTAAGTTAGGAACTGAAAAAAAGTTGGATACATATCGCATCTGTGCTTATGTCATATTTCGTATAGGCATCGATGGAAAGTTACATGAAATTAGCAGTAAATATATTCGGTCATTAATTCCAGGCTATAGAAAATATTTAGACCGATTAATTATTGAAAATATTATCACTACAGATAATAAATACTTATGCTCAATTTCTAATGATTGGTCCGGTGATTCAAAATGTAAATCCTATCGTTTGAACTCAACATTTTCTTCTTTTAGAACAATCAAAGTTTGTTATCCAAAAATCATTGATGCCTTAGAAGGTTCATCTTCTCTAAATTCAGAATGTCAAGAAGATTCAAAAGTAACAAAGATTGCACATCGTAATCTCAAGCGATTTCAGATTGATTTAGAAAGTGCAATAACCTATCTTTGTGAACGACAACGAGGGCAAATCAAAGGGAAAGAACCTCTTGAAACACAGGATGCAATAGCTGCATTTGTTGGCATTATGCGTATTCGCAATGGATTCCACTATGCAAAATCTTGCAATTATGGTCGAATTCACACGAACTATACTTGTCTTGATTCCAACATCAAAATGCGTTGCGTTTTTCACATTTCAGGCAAATCTTTGATTCACATTGATATTCAGAATTCTCAAGCTTCAATACTTCGTGCTGTACTTCTGAAACAATTAGATATGAATGATCCTAAAATCAAAGCAGAGATGGAAATGTACACTCAATTTTGCAAAGCTGATCTTTACGAAGTACTTTATCTTATAAGTTTTGCTGTTGACAACATTGATTCTTACAATAATGAAGAAACGGCAAAAGAATTTGAAAATTTATTTAAGCAAGAATTGGATCAAAAATTAATGCGAAAAACAGCAAAACAAGAAATTATAAAAATGCTTTTTGATAGAGAATCACAAGGACGAAAGAAAGGAAAAAATCTTGAATTATACAAAAAGTTTAAAAAAATATTTCCTAGAATATATGAAGAAATTAAAAAAATAAAAGAAAATCAATATCAACATTTAGCGCATGAACTTCAAAGATTTGAATCAAGACAAATATTGCATCCACTAATAAAATGTTTAAACAAAGAGAAAATCGATTTTATATCAATCCATGATTCTGTTATTATTTTAAAAGAATATAAAGAAATTGTAATAAATGAATTCAATAGAATTCTTATAAATTGTAATGTAGAAACAGAGTTAAAGGTAGAAGAATTATATAATAGGAATATAATTTGAATAATTTTACCATATTATGTTTCCATATTTGTCACAAATTTTAATTTAAGTTTAGAGCGATAAGGGATTGATCAAAAAAGTTTTAATATTATTGTCAGAATAAAAATATCTCAATATGTACAAGAAATAAATTTAATTTTTTCAAAATTACCTGTGTAATACATGAATAAAAAAAGAAAATTATAGTATTTCAATCTTTTAAGTCAATAAAAATCAAACAAAATCTATGATCTAAATTGAGAATTATTGGGATTGATATGTTTAAATATTGTCATTTTGAAGAGCAAAAGTTCATATTGGAAAAAATGGTTGCAACGTTTTCCCCATTTAAACACTTAAATAGTTTTTTCACTAATGCCATATTTTTGCTGGATGCATAAACTTTGCAACTGATGAATAACGATTTTAAAAAATTCTCAAGCATTTTGAAAAGAAAATAAACTTCATTCTTTTTATCAATATTGCTACAAATGTGCCATGTTGGGGGATAATTTGACAATTAATATATGGTTCTTGCCTTTATTCTGATCAAATGAATTCGAAATCATTCAGAATTTTTGCACAAATCCAAGCAAACAATATAATTTCTATAAAATATGAATAATGCTGTGAAAGAATACAGCAAATGGAGTACAGATATATGAATATGAAAAATAGACTATGGAGAAAGCGTTTTGGCATTGAAAAAGTGGACATTCAAAAAAGAGAATCCTTTAGGATTCTTCAAGATAGAAACAAGACCGATGATGAACAGATTTTATTTGCTTTAGTAGCTTCTGCCAGTGAATTAAATAATTGTTTGATGCAGGTAGAATCACAATTACTTGAAACAAACGTTATTAATAATTCTACAGAAATTATGAATATTTCAGCAGTTCCTCTTGATATGCAATATGAAGCGTTTCTTCCAAGAGAAGAAGAGATCCAAGGCACATCGGATTTTTCAACATCAAATGAAATGATTAATTTTTTGGTAACCACAATAGTGAAGCAAGTCGAAATAAGTATGAACAAGAAGTTCGCATTTTTTGATTGCGATACATTAGCTACAGCAATAGTGAAACAGTTTAAATTGTCCGAAATTCATCTTGATAAATATGGAATTTTGGACAATATGATAGAGAATAAAGTGGGCGAAGGTTTCAAAAACGTTATCTCTGAATTGAATTCTGAGGCAGTGTGGGTAAAACCCAAAGAATATATGCGAAAGTACGGACTTACTCCGACAACACTGTGGAGGTATAAACAGTCTGGCAAAATTTCCAAAAATACAGTTCATGGTGCAGGTAAAGGCAGGCGTTACAACATTACAATTCCACCGATATGTTAAATATTTGGATGGTCATCAAAGTATGTATTATTGATTTGAGTTAGAAAATCTTCATGTAACGACTTTAGTTGGGGAATGCCATGTTTGGAAAATCTTGCATATCGATCAAGGCATTGCTGTATTGATGAATGCCCCATATGTCTAGATACATCTTCAACTGGAACTCCAGCTGTGAGGTTATGGGTGGCGTACGAATGTCTCATTTGATGAATGTGCCACTCAAACGGGAGCTTGTAGCATCGATTCCCTCGAAGATTATTTTCAATAAACGAATCTAGATTGTATGATCCCAAAATTAAGCCACGATCAAAAATTTTTTGGATTGTTGGAGTGATAGGGAGCAGTCTTCCTCGATATTCTGTTTTACCACCTGAAGTTCCAGAAATTTGCATTTCAAATATTTGAATGGTTTGGGCGTTTTTGTCCAAGCATTCTGGGTAATGATTGATGAGCCACTTGAGAGCTTTGCGCTCGGAACCAGTGAGGTATGCGAGTAAGCACAAGTCGTGAAACTTTGCGTTACCGGAATCTCGCAAACTTTTAAATACATCCCGAAGGTCTGAAATTTCTAACGGAATTATTGTTTGTGTGTTTTCGGCAGTTGATTCTATTTTAATACCATAAAACACTTTATGGTCTGGTAAACCCTTCATCGCAATCGCCCAGTTTACAAGGTCTTTCCAGATCTGTATTTCATGCCTCATAGAAGACGCTGATACCAACTGTGTTTTAGGACGTTTGTCTTTCTTTTTTCTAAATGATTTTCTCCATTCTTCGTAACCAGTTGTAATAGAATTTGATAGCTGGTTATATCTCACAATATTATTTTGAGCCAAAAATTCTTGTATGGTTTCTAAGTAGGATATTCTGTTCTTCTCTTGTTTTGACGAAACTTTTTTTCTAAGTCTTGACCACTCCTGATATTCTTCAATCAGATCATTCCACCGAGTGACATCACCTATATCGGTTGGCTCTTCGGAGACAATTCCCCTTGTTGCAATCGCCGATTGTTCTTCTTTATTTAAAAGCAGAACTTTGGAACACAATTGTTTTAGTTCCAGATTGGATATTGTCATTCTTTGTGATGGGGAGAGACCTTTTTTGATGCTCTTGAATGCCTGTTCCCAGGTCGCCCTTTCTTTTTTGGTCGTAATCCTTCCCAAATTTATGCAGATTTGTGGCTTGCCAGGGATTAAGATGACTTTCATACGCCATCCGTTTTTCTCAGAATAGGTCATTGACATGTGAAACCTCCTTTCTGAATATAGTCAATTCTCCTTGAACTCACCCTAGATTCACCCTAGATTTTTACCCGAAAAATGAAAATCCATGAATTTGAAACGCTGTTTTGAATTTCATCGTTTTGAATTCAGTACCGCCAAAAATCGCTTTTTTAGCCTGAAAACAAGAAAACCACCCGTTTCTGGGTGGTTTTCTAAAGAGCGGGAAAAGAGGTTCGAACTCTCGACATTCAGCTTGGGAAGCTGACGCTCTACCAACTGAGCTACTCCCGCAGGGAGGCTACAAATCTAATAAAAACTTCAAAAAAAATCAGTAAAGACGATTCTATTTTCTTATCATTTGCCAATGCGATATTTCTTTTTCAGTATTTTAATTGTCTTTGCCGTGTTCTCCTTTGCCGATGCCCCCAAAGAAAAGTCTCTTTGGGACTCTTTTGTGGGCTTTTTCTCCCCTGATGAGGAACCTCAGGGAGAAGGCCCGTTGTATAAGGAACTCGCCGATTTGGATGCACAGATTCAGAGAGAAAAGCTCGCTTGCGCTCGGGAACGTCGGCCTCAGAAGAAAGCTTTTCTGAAGTCTCATTTGGAGGAATTAGGAGAAAAACGGAATATCCTTGTTGAGAAAATTAAAACACAAGAGAAAGCGAGTGTTGCCTCTTCTATTGCCGCATCATCAAGTCTTGCTGTTTCTTCTAGTTCCATTCTGACTGTGGCGTCTTCAAGTTCCGCTACGACTTCAACTCCGTTGCCTCAAAGCGCTGCTACTGTGGCGCTTGCAAAACAACCGCAGTTGGCCTATGTTTTCCGCGATACCATTTATGTTCATGATACCGTTTATGTGGAACGTTGCTTAGGGGATTCTCTAGTGGCTCCAGTGCCTTCTGAAAAAGAGCACTAAAGAGTATTATACCAGATAATAGGTGGGCCTTACTCGTAAAGAGATCTCATCGCCAGCGAGGGTTTCTTTGTCCATATTGCGCCCTACAATGAGTGCGGCATCTATGCCTGCATAGAGTGCTCCCCCGATGTCTGTCGCAAGTGTATCGCCAATCATTACCGTTTTTGTATTTGGAGGAAGACTTTTTATTGCACGGAGAAAAAGTTCAGGGAAAGGCTTGCCGCAATAGGTGGCTTTGCAATTGGATTCTATTTTAAGACGATGGGCGTAAGCTCCAGAGACTGGCACGCGGGGACCTTCTATGCGAGGAGCCCAAGCATCTGGGTTCAAGACAATTAAATGCCCCCCGGGGCGTTTTAAAATTTCTAAGGCTTTGGAATAAATGGCGGTTTCCTCAACTGCGGCAGAGACAACGACTACATTTTCCTTAGGGTTTTCTTGTACAGAAATTCCCGCAGTAGTAAGAAATGCCGTTCCCGCAGGGTAACCAACATAAAAAGCTTCGGTGATTTTTAATTGTTGATTCACAGAGGTTAAGAGTTCCCCGGAAGAAAAAATTTCATCTCTCTCAAAATGAAAACCCATCGCATGGAGATCTTCCATGAGTCTCGGAATCGGCTGGGATGCGGCGTTAGTGATCAGTCTTATGATCTTTCCCTTTTCTCGTACACGCTTAAACATTTCCTGGGCATTGGGGTAGATATAATGCTTATGGTTATACAACGTACCGAAAGCATCGAAAAAGAAAGCATCGTAACGTTCTAATAAAACATCGAATGAAATATTTTGAGAGATAGACTCTAGTGATGGAAAGGAGGCCAGTTCAAAATAATGCTTGTAAATAGATAATTCAAAGGGCTCCATACAAACTAACGCCGAAATACGCCCCAGGAATAAATACTTTCGCCTGATTCTTGATCATTGCGGTAGATTACCAAACCATCGTAGCTAATAGCCACGAGAGTTTTAACAATGAAAACACCGGTACCAACAATGCGGTGATCTACGGACATAAAATTCCAACGGAGGAATAATCGTTTTGAATCAGAGAGACAGTTGCCTTTGCTTGCAGAAAGGCTTGAAAAACGAGAATCGGTGCACGAAGTTTCGCTGTGTGTACTCGCGACATAAGCTCCATGATTGGTAAAAATTTGCAGTTCCAATGAGAAAAATAGTTTTTCGGGTTCCACAACGATTTCGCTTAAATCGAGTTTTTCGACTTGATTTTTTCGGCGATCACGTAAGGTTTCTTTGACTGCGTTTTCAAGTTCTTGTCCACCGATATCAATGGCAATTCCCATTTCGGAGGAACTCGGAGAATTACTTTCAAAGGGCATCAATAGAAGTTGGAAAATGGGCATTCTTTTTAGAGAATCATTGGCGAAAAATTCGGCGGAAGGATTGGTAAAAGTCGTGAATGGATAGATCCCTGGTACCGAGTGAAATGGCGAATTTTCGGGAACCTTGTTTAATTCCATGTCCTTGGTGGCTAGTGCACGAAGGCGGATAGAATCCCGTGGCAATAAACGTTGCGATTTGTCAACCTCTGTTCCAAAAGTCAGTGTGGCTTGGGTGTTTGTTAAATTCCATTGAATTGTGGAATGTCGCAGTTCACGAATGGCAGAATCTTTTGAAGACTTGAATTCAAAGATACTGGTGCCTTCTTGATTCTCTAAAACCCCTTCTGAAAATGTGACGATGAGGGTATCGGTGCCTTTTCCTTGGGTACTTTTGAGAGAGGCTTCTTTGATTACTGGTGCCATGCCGTCTTTCATTTGTAGTTCGCTAGAATCATTTTTAATAATAGAATTTGACTCTGTTTTGTAATACAACATTACAGAACCATAAGGCTTTTCAAACTTAAGAGACGTTAATTCTGTGAGATTGGGTTGAATATTGGCTAACTTCGGCAAGTCATAGAAAAGGCGGCGACTAGAAGTCGAATCGATATACAACGCGCTATGGGAAACACAATATTTCGGGGTGAGCGCTAAGGTATCGGGCCAAGTAAAACAGACACTGTCTATGGTGTTTTTAAGATAGTCTTGCGTAATGTTTCCCAAAAAGTAAAGTTCAAGACGGTCCATACGCCCGTCCATGTTTGTATCCCTGAAAAAATTTTTATTGGAAGAGGGCGGAATTGTGGGTGTGATAAACTCGGAAAAGGCTTCTGTGGTAAAGAAGACCGTCGCTAAGATTATAGCTATCCGAGCATTCATACAAACCTACTCTAGTTTCTAAGGATTCCGTAGTCGCGTCCTTCCACAGGAATTACAATACGCATCTCTGAAAACACAGGCATCTGCTTCTGAAGAATCGATTGAATATCTTCTCCAAGTTCTTCTTCTTCATCATTATTCAGGTTGTAGGCATAATAGCTTCCATCCTGAAATAAGGAAATGCAACAATCCCAATCCACTTTTGATGTTTTCTTGTGATGAACGATTTTATCGTGCAGGTCGAGGATTTCATCATCCTCTTCTTCCTCTTCCTCATCGCTACCGTCAGAGCTTTCCAACATCAAAATGGGGCGCGGTGCCGCAATCGGCTCTGCGTGTCCATTTTCAAAGATAAAGTAATTACGACTGATAAGCAAATGTTCTAACGCCATTGTGGGAGGCACATCGGCAAATTCACCTCGTAAACGCTGAATATTCCCTAAATCTTCCTCATAAGGATCCTGAAAATCATCAGGGAGCACAATTTGGTAGTAATCAAACTTTTTATCATGAGCCGTAAAACGATTGAGCCAATCTTGAGGTGGCTCTGGCCGTTGTGTCAAAAAATCTTCAAAAGCATCCAGAATTTTGTGGAAGGAGGAAACCCAAATTTCTTTCTTTTGATCATTGATGAGCGCAAGAAGATTGTTGATCTTGTCTTCTGTGGAAATATCCACGACCTCTTTGTCTTGTTCTTGTTCCATTACCATTCTTCTCGTGTTTTGAGTGTAAGGCTCATCGCAATTTTTTTCTCGTAGTAAGCGGCTTCATTAATGAAAATGGGCCAAACTTTTCTAGTGCCTTTATACGGGAGGCTTTCTCCGTCAAATGTACGGAATAGAGGATCTCCAGGGTTCAGTGCGCTATAGTCGCGATCTTGCCAGTAGGGATGAATCATCGCGTTGATATCCCCGGCCTCATCTCGCGGATAGTCAATGTCTTTATACTGGGTATAAACGTCCACAGATTTTTTTTTCTTTTGTTGCAAAATACCTCGATTCCATTCCTGGGCGAGTTCCAGATAACGGATAACGATGCGCTCCGCTTGTTCAAAAAGATCGGCATGGATCGTGCCATGACTTTGGGGCCCGACTTCAAGGCATATATCTGCTTTAGCGAGGGTTCCAAAATAAGGAGACATACTTCGTTCTTCGGGCTGGTAATAAATATGAGTATCTGGAAATTCGTGGACAAGCTCTGCGGAGGCTCTCATGGTAAAAGAATCGTGAGCGGAGATAATTAAACAAAATCCCATTTTCGCTTCTGTGTTGTGCACATCCAGAATGAGATCTGTTTTGGTCTTGGGGCCTTTGGGACCAAATTTTGCGTTCAGCTCTTTCGCACGGCGCATTTCGTAATTTTCAGGATCACCCACAAAAGAAAGAAGGGTCTCTGAAAAGCTTCGATTAAGGTCTTGGTCGGCGTATCGACGGCAAAGTCTACTTGCAGCAATGTTAGTGTGTACGAGTTCAACGTGCGCACTAGGACAGCGGTTGGTATATAATTCCGGGTGTTTACTCCACTTTTCAAGAAGCTTGATGCCTGTCAGCTCGTTGCCGTGGGTGCCACCGGATACAATGATGGTTTGGATCGAACTCATACTCCTTATTATAGCTACAAAAACTATTTTTGGCTTATGGATTTGAATTTCAACCGCCGCCTTTCTGTTGCCCCCATGCTTGATTACACGGATCGTCATGAACGATATTTCTTGCGACTGCTGAGCAGGCATACTCTACTCTATAGTGAAATGATCACCGCGAATGCGTTATTGCACGCCGATCCCCATCGATTTTTGCGCCATGACACATTTGAGCACCCTTTAGCGATTCAGCTCGGAGGAAGTGACCCTAAAATGCTTGCCACATGCGCGAAGATGGCAGAAGATACTGGGTTTTGTGAAGTGAATTTGAACTGCGGTTGTCCTTCGGACCGTGTGCAGAGCGGTGCTTTTGGCGCTTGCCTTATGAAAGAGAAACAGTGTGTAGGCGAGTGCGTTTCTGCGATGCAAGCCGTGGTGAAAATTCCGGTGACTGTGAAAACGCGCATCGGTATCGATCATGATGATTCGTGGGAATTCTTTTTTGATTTTGTGAAATATGTGGCAGATGCGGGTTGTGATACGTTTATCATCCATGCGCGAAAGGCTTGGCTCAAAGGTTTGAGTCCCAAAGAAAATCGGGAAAAACCACCGCTTAATTATGATTTTGTTTATCGCTTAAAAAAAGAAATGCCGCACTTGAATATTTCTTTGAATGGTGGCGTTCGCTCCATGGATCTTGTGGAATCGTTGCTTACCCAGGTGGATGGCGTGATGGTGGGTCGTGAACCTTACGAGAATCCCTGGTTTCTTGCGGATGCGGATACGCGGATTTTTGGAAAACCGAGTGTGGCTCCCCCGACTCGAAAAGCACTGTTGGAATGCTTTTTACCCTATATGGAAAAGGAATTGGCGGGAGGGTGCCCGCTGAATATTATGACGCGTCATTTGTTCGGATTGTTCAATGGATTTGCGGGGGCTCGCCGGTATCGACAAATTTTGAGTGATGAAGCACCTCGCACTGGAGCGGGTATTGAAACGATGAAACGCGCCATGGACGCTGTTGAAGAACCCATTTAATTGCTTTTGTGGAAAGCAGCAGAGTCTGTAGAAATTTCGTATATATCGAAAAAGGCCTTCCCCCAAGGGAAAGCCTTTTGGAAATTCTTTAAGAGACCGTAGAATTATTCCACACCCCAAATAGTAAGAGGAATAGAAACGTCGCTACCACTCACAGTAGTAGCTCCTGTCATCACAACAAAGAAGCCTTTCATGGTGGTTGCATCATAAGAAGGTGTGGTCACAATCCAGAATTCACCATAACCCGGCTCTTCAACGAGAGCTTCCATCAAAGAGGCGTTGTAACCAAAAACCGATGTATACACAGGGGCAGTAGGAAGGTTATTCGCATCAAAAGTACCTGTAGTTTCTTCCCCAATTTTTGCAAAAGCAGAGGCTCCAGAAAGCGCAGAATAGAGATAGCCCGCTTCCTTTGTATTCATTAAGCTGAGGGTCTTATTTTCAAAGGATACCACCAAATCAATGGCGTCTTTGTTTACCGCAAGTTCTGATTGGAAAAAACTCGTTTTGGAGTCGAGATCTACAGCGAGGTACCCTGTGGCATTCGTGGAGAGCGTGGTCGTCCAAGAAGTCATGGTAATCTGAGCCGCTACGGAACTGGAGCTGGATTCAATTTCATCGGGGCAGTAGTCCGCTTGAGCCTTAGAGAACGAAAGAGAATCCACAGAAACAAATTCACCTGAATAGACCGCAACGAAAGCTACGAAATCACCACAAGCGTCAAAAGACTTGAGCGACAACGCCGGGTGGAGTTCGACCGCAACGTTCACAACGCTACGCTTTGTATAGTCAAACGGATTCACATTGAAAGCAGCATCATTCAAAGCATAATGATTAGGATCAGCAGTAGCCAGTGTGAATTTAATGG
>MNYL01000021.1:0-3633 GCA_001873075.1 Fibrobacteres bacterium CG2_30_45_31
CATGACCGTACTCGGCGTAGTCTTTATTTTTCCCTTAGGCGCACTCTTTTTCTTTTTTGCTTCTTCCAATTCTTTTTTGCGTTTCTCTTCCAATTTTTTAATCAATGCAAGCATCGTTTTTTGGTTACGTTCAAACTCTTGGAGCGCTTGCTTTTGCACGTTCTTATCTCGCTTGAGTGTTTCAAGGACGGTCCCCTGATTCTTAATTTGCCCCACAAGACCTTTTTCTTCTACCGCTTTTTTATTCCGCAAAGTCCGCAGTTCTACCAAATGGGCAGACTCTTTTTTCTTGATAATTTCTCGTTCCCGAAGTAACGCTTCTAATTTATCCACTCGCGATTTGTCTTCGGTAAGCAAGCGACGAACCATGTATAAATGCCTTTCCGGGTTTTCTTTTTGGCGCATCAGCCTGTAGAGATATTCCCAATTGCTGTTTCGCCCTTTGATGTAGAGTTCACGAATCCGTTTTTTCATGGCCGCTTGTTGCATGGCAATGCATTGATCCAAGGAATCCAATTCTATGGAAAGAACCATCAATGCCTGATTGACCGCCATTTCATTGGAAGCAAGCATCCCCACATATTCGCGAGTCTGATTCAGATTCTGGTCCAAAAGGGAAATCGTATTGAGCACGCCCTTTTCTTCCGTTTCTAAAAGTTTGAGTTGATTGCGCTGACGAGAGAGTGTCTTTTCTAGTTGTTTGAGCGCATTTCGTTGTTCTTGCAATGCATTTTCTGTAGCAGGGGAGGCAAATCCTATACCGAAACTGATGAGCAGGAACAAAATTCCGAATTGGAGAAATCCCTTACGCACCGTGAAAGACCCTAATTGTAGGTTTCTTCATGCGTTAAAAAACCACGCACGGAACGGAAACTGGAATAGGCTGAAAGGCTCGTCACCCCTAGAACGATCAAGGCAAGCACCCAGCCATACCCAGAGATATACTCTATAATCACCGGAACAAAGTCTCTAATCGTACCAAAAACAAAAGCCAAGAATAGAGCCGCAAGCCCGCTCCCCAAAAGTCCTTGCATCACCCCCTCCAGTACAAATGGAAATTCGATAAAGAATGGACTTCCGCCTGCATATTTCATGTTCTCTACCAGCAATTTGCGAGAGAAAAGAGAAAGTCGTACCGAATTTCCAATAATAAGCGCTAGGGTAAATAGTAAAAGAATACTCAGACAAATGGGCCAAAAAATCAGGCTGAATTTCCAGGAAGCCAAACGATCCACCCATTCTGTGGGCGCTTGTACGGCATCAAAGGTTCCATCGCGCTGTAACAAATTTTGAATTTCATGAAGATCTTTGGGGGTAGAATACCGCTTGGCAAGTTGTAATCTGAAAGAAGGGGGCAAAGGATTTCCACTCACAAGAGAAAGCATATCGTTAGAAAAACGCGCACGAAAATCCTCTAGAGCCTCTTCTTCGCTGATGTAAGTCACTTCCCCCACCTGTTTCATTCTTTCCAACTTCTGCCGCACCGATTCCAAAGAATCTTTTGCGAGCGGAGCCTCTAAAAAAACTTCCACAGAATAGAGGGATTTTTCCACTTCCATCACCCGGAAAATACCGAGCAACATCACCACACTTGCAGAAAGGAGAAGCGAACAAAGGAAAATGGTCACAAACGACGGAAGGATAACCGTACGATGTTGCTTCCACCCACGGAAAGCCTCTGAAATTAGATAGCCTAATTGTCCGAACACGGTGGGAATATAACTATTTTTATAAGGTACCTTAATGTAGATCGGCAACTAGATGAAACATATCGGCCTTAAAATAATTGCATTTCTCGTTGGAATTGGTTTCTGGTTCTACGTTGTCTCTGATCGTGACAGCACCATCGAAATCAATGCTCCCATTGTTTATATGCGCTTACCAGAGACAATGGCTATTGCATCACGCCCTCCCCTATCCCTTCCTATTAAAATTAAGGGTCGCGCCATTGACCTTATTCGACTGAAAGCAGGGGGCAAAGAAGCGGCAACAATCGTCATTGATCTCCATTCTGTGGAGTTGGGTGTTCAACAATTTTCTATCAGCAGTGAAAACTTTTCGGCACCTAATTTTCCTCAAGTTAAATATGTAACCCCAGAACACACTCCGACGGTGGAAATGGAGTTTGATACTCGCATCAAACGTACAGTCCCTGTGCGTCTACGCAACGTATTTGAAGTGGACCCTCAATTTACCCTTATCGGTACCCCACAACCTGAACCGGACACAATCACCATTGCAGGGGCCCGAAAAGCGCTCACTCGGATTTTTGAAATCACCACCAAAAAAGAACGATTCCAAAATCTCCAAGGAGATCAGAATCTGTCTATTGCTTTAGACATGAATACGTTACCGCCCTACGTTTATGCAAGCGATACGATGGTTTCGGTAAAACTCCAAATTCAACCATTACAACGCACCTCATTTCAAGGAATCCCAGTGCAACTCATCGGAAGCTATGATCACAAAATTTACAGTCTCCTTCCTGCGACAGCAACGGTGGAAGTCACCGGTGGCAAAGGGGTACTTTCCAAAATTCGTCAAAACGACATTCAGCTTTTTGTGGAATTCAATCGATTCGCTATTGAAGACGCAGACAGTCTTGAGCCCACAGTGCGCATTGTACACCCTGTACAAAGTTTCCAAGTACATCCCGAAAAGTTCTATCTCAAAAAAGAAAATCCCCTGGAACGTCTCCCCGACTCCAACGCGACCCAAACTCCTCCCGAGGCAAAAAATTGATCTGGCTTGGCGTAGAATCTAGTTGTGATGAGACCGCCTGCGCCATTTTGCGCGATGATCCCCTCGAAATACTCTCCAACCCGCTTTACAGTCAAATTCAGGAACACTCTGTTTATGGGGGCGTCGTCCCAGAAGTGGCAGCCCGCGCGCACCTTGAAAAAATCACGGTGATAGCGAATGAAGCGATTCAAGAAGCCGGAATTTCACTCCACGATATTGGTGCCATTGCCTTTACTTGTGGCCCAGGGCTCATGGGTCCCCTCCTCGTAGGAGCGAGTTTCGCAAGAGGACTCGCGAGGGACTTGAATATCCCTGCGTACGGGATCAATCATCTCGAAGGTCATTTGTCGGCAGCTTATCTCACCACAAAAGATTTGGAGCCCCCTTACCTCACACTCACCGTCTCTGGGGGACACACCGAATTAGTCCTTGAAGAACCAAACTTCAAGTACACTCTTTTGGGCCGCACCCGGGATGATGCCGCAGGAGAAGCTTTTGACAAATGCGGCAAGATATTGGGTCTCGGCTACCCCGCTGGTGCGACCATTGGCAAGCTCGGCAAAAACGGCAATCGCAAATTTCATCTGTTCCCGAGAGCCCTTAAACACGAAAACAACGCTGAATTTTCTTTTAGCGGTCTCAAAACCTCTGTGCGCCGCTATGCAGAAAGCAATAGCCCCGAATATATTCAAGAAAATATTGTCGATATTTGCGCCTCTCTCGAAGATGCCATCGTGGATATTTTGGTGTCAAAAGTGATTTGGGCCCTCAAAACAACAGGAATGAACACTCTCGTTGTCGGCGGTGGTGTGAGTGCCAACAGTTGGTTACGCGAACGCCTCGCGAAGTACTGTGAAAATCATGGCGTTCGTCTTTGTTTTCCAAGCCCCT
>MNYL01000021.1:3644-5638 GCA_001873075.1 Fibrobacteres bacterium CG2_30_45_31
TTGTTTTCCAAGCCCCTTTAACAGCACCGATAACGGTGCCATGATCGCTGCGGCCGCAATTCGGCGTGCCAAAGCACACATGTTACCGGAGAAGGCGGAAGTCAAGCCTTGGATGCCTTTAGCGGAATAACGTTTCGGAACATTTTACAGTATATTGTAGACAGTAAATTTTCAAAATAGAGAACCCAGATAGTGAAATTCAAAACAACCTCTTTCGGAACAGTCTTACTGCTATCTTCTCTGGCCGTTTCTGCCTGGGGAGCCGAGGACGTTGCGTTTAAACCTGAAAAATCGACTTCAGTGCGGATGGTCGATTCCTCACAAGCGAATTCAATCACCTTAGATGTAAGCATTTTTGGTGATGGAGCCATCGGGTCCTATTACATTCTTTGGACTGACATGGATCTCTCCGATGACATGAAGCAGTTGTTGACCACACGCGATTTTGCCCGAGACGAATTCTTTATGCAGAACATTGACCGAGAACAGTTCGAACAGGAACGCTTACTCCAACTCTTCGAAGATAAGAAACGCGAATACTTCAAAATATTCCCCGAAGATGCTTTTATCAAAGACCCGGATGAAGATGAAGACGATAAGAACAAGAAATAATTTAGGGGTGCATACCCTTAAAATAAGAGCCCTGAAATAGGGCTTTTTTAATGAACAAAAAAAACCTAGACAAAATACTTCTGCCTAGGCCTTTTTTATCAGGAAATTCTCTGATTAATTGCCTTGCACTTGAACCTGGTAGGTGGAGGCCTCTAAAGTAAAGGACGCGACTGAACTCGTTCCTGCAAGCACATTATACTTGGTGCCCGCCGCAAAAAGAGGACTCGAAGCAAAGAGATAACCAATTTTCTTCCCGGCCGTTGCAGAAGCAACTGTTTCTCCCGCCGCCGTCTGAATGCTCACCACTGTGCCCGAAGTAATCTCCGTAGCAAGGGTTACCATCACATTATACTGAGCACTCGCGGTAGGAACCATCGTCGCATCCCAAGCACTTCCAAGACCCACCCAAGTGCCACCATTCATATTGAACGCACTCGCGGCAAGGACTGGCTTTTTACTCTTGGTAATATTAACGGTGCCGCCAATAGCCGTCAACACCCCCTCTGCCTGAATACCATCATCGCCACTCTGCAAATTCAAAGTTCCACCACCAATATTCACGTTCACCGCATGAATCGGGTCATCTTGAGAAGCAATATTCAGTGTACCCGTCACAATCGCAAAGTTACCGATCAAGCTCTTGAAACCTTTATGAGAACTCGCGGTATCCAAAGAACCATCGCCTGCAAAAATATCAAACGTACCCGCGTTCACCTGAATAGAACGGTAAGCATTCACCGCATCACTCCCCGCATCAATATGGAAAGTGCCTCCATTAATGGTGATAAAGCCCTTGGTGGTTTTCTCCTCATTATCCGATTGAATACCATCGCCCGAAGTCGTTTTGAGGTTAAAAGTTCCCCCGGCAATTTCCACACTGCCCTTTCCTTTCAAAGCATGATTCACCGCTTTTACATAAAGAGTCAAATCATCATTCACATTCAAGTCATTCTTCGTATGAATTCCATTATTATAATTGCCATTCACGTAAAGAGTACCCTTTCCTTTTAAAGTCAAATCATCCTCAGCGTACACGCACGCCTTGGGAACAGAATCAGTTGCATCAATAAACGTATAGGTCGACGCATCGTTCAAAACAGTCACCGCGCCCGTGGGCACATTGATTTTCACTTTATCCGCAGCTTCCACATAAATAGGCGAATTCTCTTTATTCGATAAATAAACCCCATTCAGCACCAACTCGATCTCATCCAGTTTATCGGTATTATTCACACGAATCTGACCATTGGCCATAGAACCCGTAAACACAAAAATACCACCACAGGTCACATAAGTGGTAGTCCCAGAAATAACCACACAACCATTGTTATTGGTAACCGTCGCCCCCGCATCCGCAAGTGCCACTTGTACATCCGTTGAAG
>MNYL01000050.1 GCA_001873075.1 Fibrobacteres bacterium CG2_30_45_31
CGTATACAACGCCCGTTTCTGTTTTGAACTATGATTTGTCTTGCGTCCGAGTACGTCAAAATATTTTTGAGATGGCAAGAAATCAATGGTATAGTCTACGGATTCAATTTGTGAATTGCCATTGGCCTTAGCTACGCTTTTTTGCAGTATGGAACCGTCTGGACATTGCCCATCATCGCCATTCGGATTATAGCAATCGACTTCTTCGTACCACCAACCCACATTGCTTGTATTGAAATCGTAGATCCAGAGCCAGTCATTGGCACATTCCGAACCGCGATCATCATTGCATTTGTAACACTTGCCGTTCGAAGCGAAGCAAGCGTTCTGCGGATCAGAGGGAACTTTATTCAGGGGATGCGAAGGGCAAACGCCGATGCCCTCCTCTGTCGTCTTTTCACTTCCGGTTTCGCAGTCCACTTCCGTGTACCACCAGCCCACATTGCTTGCATTAAAACCATAGATCCAAAGCCAGTCATTCGCACATTCCGAACCACGGTCATCATTGCATTTGTAGCACTTGCCACTTACTTCGAAGCAAGCCGAACGGGGATTTTCAGGAACGCTTGTAAATGGATGCGCTTCGCAAAGCACACCCCCACTGGAACTCGAAAATTCTCCAGAGCTTGAACTTTCCTCGGCGCTCGAATAAAAATCCCCGCCTTCGCATTTGCCTGCAACGCACCAGCCTCTTTCCGTTGTAAACTCGTGTGAATAATGAGCCACTCCCGCAGCAAGCGTGCAATCTGATGAGGAATCTTCCGCGGCCTCAACTGATTCCTGTTCCGTGCCAAAGCAGTCCTCATCATGCGGCACCCATTCGCCGCGGCAATAATCATTCATTCTATCCAATGAGGGAAATCTCGGGTTCGCTTTCAGGAAGGCGTTTTTCAGATCGTATGTCGTTACGTTCGCCGGCAATACGTGACGCATGTTAAAAAACCGCAATGTGCCTATACTGGATTCTACATAAACAGGCTGACTTCCGTTCTCCATATCCATCACGTCTGTTCCGTTGAAACTCATAGCACCCCATGTATAATCTGTTGCGTTGTATTTATCGGAATAATAGATCTCTTTACTTGAACCGGTATAATCGCACACGCCCTTGGTGATTCCGGAACACCAATATGCTTCCTTGAAACCACATAAGGAAACGTAGGAAGGCGTATATCCCTGTCCCAATCCAAAGTTCTTGTAGGTGCATTTAAATGAACCATCTTTATTGCAGGAGCAAGCGGATACTGAAATTTTATCGGTATTCGTCATGTGAGGCAACGAAGAATAGAGCTGTTGATGGACATTCGGCAATGTGGAAAGCGGAGCGTATAGGTTGTCGGGAATGCTACACATAGTGCCATTATAAACATACTCTGAAGAAGAGCTTGATGAGGCGGGCTTTGAAGAGCTGGAGCTTGACTCCACCGGATTACCAGAAGAACTGCTGAAATAATAATTACAACTACCATCGATACAGTAGCAATAATCGTCCACCTTATTAAAAACAAACTTGTTTTCGCCCCCTCGTTCATCACATCCTGTAGTTAAGGCTAAGAAAGATTGTTCCGCTTCTTCTTTAGAAGTATGGCATGAGCAATTGTAGCTGGAGGAGCTCTCTGCCGCCAAAGAACTCGAAGATAAGGAATTTAATAGCGAGGAACTATTTTGAGCAAATGAGAAAGAGGTCAAAATAGCAAAGAAAGTTGTTGTAATATAAAAGAATGTATTTTTTTTCATAAAATCAGCTCCTGGCAACAATACAGGAAAATATAATAACATTCATAATTGCCCAAAACAGCTTGGTCACGAAAACTAAGCACTGCCATTTGAGTTAAAATCGTCATTTTTCTTGTTTCGCTGAAAACAATCCCTCCCCTAAATGTGCTGTCCGAAAAGATGCAGGTTCTGTTGGTAGTTCTGCATCGTTTCTGATGGTAAAACAATTTTTCCCATTTTCCCCTTGCTTTTCAATATACCGAATGGTATATTATAGATATGACGACACGGGAACAACTTCTGGAACAGGCTTTGGAACTCTTTCGCAGGGAAGGGTACGAGAATACGGGTGTCCAGAAGATTGTCGATGCAGTGGGCGTAGAAAAGCCGACACTCTACCATTATTTTGGTAGCAAGCGCGGATTGCTGGATACGCTTCTCGCTACGTATTTTGATCCGTTTTGGGGGCCTCTTCAAACGGCAGCAGACCATAAGGGCGATGTTCCTTACCAGTTGGAACAAATTACGCTCGCTTACTTTAAGTTTGCGAGAGAGCACCTGAATTTTTATCAGTGGTATCTGAGTATCATTCCGGCCCCTGTGGAAAGTGATACGGGGAAAGCGGTGCGGCCGATTCTCGACAAGCAATGGAAACTTTTGAATCGTTTGTTTAAGGACGCGGCAGAGTTCCACGGCAATATGCGGGGTCGCGATGCGCGATACACTTACACTTTTTTAGGGATTATCAATACGACGATTACGTCTGCAATGTTTGACTTGGTATCGCTGAATGAAGAAAGCGCGTATATTACGAGTGGGCAATTTATGCACGGGATATTCTCATAAGATTTAAGAGCGGCCAACGCGAGCGGAACGCGCCGTATTCACAAAGCCTGCGGAAATTGTGACAAAACTTGTAACAAATGAAGGAACAAAAAATTTGGATGCAAACAGAGACGCGTGGCAGGCAAAGAGACACAAGATGAAGTTTGAAAGAACGGAAGCCTTGAAGCGCAGAAGGTTTTGAAAAATGATGGTTTGAATTGATTTTGTTTTGATTTTTTGTTTGTAGTTAATGCCTTGTTTTTAAAGGCTTTATTTTTTCCCTGATAGCATACCACTTGGTATACTTTAATTCTTGTTCGCCACTTTAAATAACGAACAATTGCAAAGTATCAAGCGGCTAATCGTGAATCGATTTTTAGAAGTACGTTTAATTTTTATGGAGGTTATTATGCATACACCCAATCATATCTATCATATTTTTCCTCTCGGCGCTTTGCGCAAGGAGGGCGGCGGTTACAGGAACATTGCCACCCTCGCAGAATGGATTCCGCACTTGCAAAGTCTGCATATCGATTCGGTTTTACTGGGGCCCGTGTTTCAGTCGGAAACGCACGGCTACGATGTCACGGATTTGCGCCGCGTGGATCCGCGCCTCGGTTCCTGGGAAGACCTGCAACATTTGATACAAGCGTTTCATGCGGCAGGAATCGGCGTTATTCTTGATGCGGTGTGGAATCACACTTCACGCATGCATTATGCTTACCGGGATCTTTTGGCTCTGGGCCCGAGATCCAAGTATGCAAACTGGTATCGAAACGTGCGCTGGGGTGTCCGCAATCTTTGCGGGGATCCCTTCACTGTCGATGCTTGGGCAGGATTTCAGGATTTACCGGAACTGAATTTGTTAGAACCCGATGTGCAAAATGAAATTATTGACATTGCGAGCCTCTGGATTCGGGAACTGGGAATTGACGGGACGCGTCTCGATGCGGCCGATGTGATGGACCGCGGTTTTCTGCGGCGCCTTTCCGATGCTTGCCATGCGCAAAAAGAAAACTTCTGGATGGTGGGAGAGGTGGTGAATGGCGATTACCGCTTGTGGCTTCGGGATGCGGGCCTCGATTCCGTGACGAACTATGAGGGTTACAAATCGCTGTGGTCTTCGTTCAACGATGCAAACTTTTTTGAAATCGCCTATTCTGTGAATCGCCTTTCCGGGGACGATGCGGGCCTTTGCCGCGGCGATAAACTCCTTCTC
>MNYL01000148.1 GCA_001873075.1 Fibrobacteres bacterium CG2_30_45_31
GGAGTTTGCATATAGGTGCTTCAACAATGCCCCAAACACCGCTTCACCGTAAGAGCCGCCCCCGTGAAATTTTGCGCTGTGTATGGGCTGCACTGCAACCAGATTATAAAGTAAGTTCATAAAATTTTACTCAGCCATTCAACAGGGCGTATTAGAAACGGCATTTTTTTATATAGAAAGGCTAGCGATTTTGCAAAAGCGTAAGACCGCACAATATCGGCCCCTAAAACGCCTATTTTCTTTGTTTGGTATAGAAAAGAATCCTTTGTATTTTTAATCACGGTATCGTAATATTCATTAATGGAAATTTGCTGATCTTCCAAAACATGCACGGGAATATTTTTCAAATTCGTGTAAAAATCTTTTCTTAAAATTTTCGGAAGAAAAACATCCATACTCGGCGGAACCATATTCCCGCAGGTGTCCACAATTCGCGACCCGAAAAAGTGCAGAATTTTCGCTTGCGGCAAAAAACGCTTCCCGTAAGCGAGTTGGCAATTCCATTCTCCCGGCATTTTTTTTATTACATATCCAAAACTGAAATCGGTTTCCGCTAGAGAGGCCATATCAAAAGGGTAATTCTTTGAAACAGAGTATTGCCAAAGTTCGTGCCATTTCTTAAAAAAAGCTCTTGCTTGTGGCGTATCGCTTGCAAACATCACACCACCGTTAAAAATTTCGTCGTTTTTTATCGGCGAAAAACCGAGCATTTTTGCAGCATTTAAAACTTTCTTTCTGTTAATCGCTTTGTGTAAATTCGTATGAAAATCCAGCACGGCATAAATTCCCCCTCGCCATTCATCGGGAATTGTCAGATCACCGACAACCGCAATATCGGAATCCATATACAGAAAATCGCCCTCAATTTCATTTCGCATGACCG
Source organism: Fibrobacteres bacterium CG2_30_45_31 (assembly GCA_001873075.1). Lineage (GTDB taxonomy): Bacteria > Fibrobacterota > Fibrobacteria > Fibrobacterales > Fibrobacteraceae > UBA1313. The sequence continues at coordinate 884 of MNYL01000148.1, forward strand.
TTTTAAGAAAGCGTGAGCGCAACATGGGGGAAAGATTTTCGTCTAATTTCAAAATCTTTAATTCATCAACCGCGTCTTTTAGATGAGCCCGTGTACCCGTAAGTGTTTCTGCGGTTTTATCATCGGTAAGTAAAGTCACAAAAGCATTCGGGTTATGCTTCCGCAAAGAGGCAATCGCCACAAGCGTTTGTTCGCAAAAAAAATCTTTCGGAGAACTCGTTAAAACAAAAAGGTATTTCATAATATCTTTTTAAAATATAAAAAATGGAAAATTTAAAAATTACTTTGGTGACGTGAAAAGCACGCAAATCGAGTGTAGCACGGGCCCGCTTGCCTGCCAGTATTGCCGAGATCCAGCCGCAGACGATGAAGTCTTCCAATTGCCAAAATCGAGAGTCGCACTCATGCTTGTTTGAGTGACAGTCCTGGTCTCTTGGGTCAACCATTGGCGCTTAATAGAACGTAAAATCCGCGCCAACAAAAAATGGCAAACTCAAGTTGAAATGCCATTAAATCCGTATGATTTTTTTATTTAGGATGGTCGTGAAATGGATGCTGACATCAAGGGCAAGGACAGTCGAGAATTCAGATAGTGTGTAAAACGGGCACGTCGTTAATGTCGGTGAGGCTCTGTTTTGCTGGAATACATGAAGAAAATGGAATTAAGTTCAATTCCTAGAGTGGCATAGGTGGCGCAAGCGTTAGAAATAATCCAAGTTTTTTTCTACATTTAGGACTCAAATTTTTCAAAACGGACTTATTATGGCCGAAAATGTTACAACTAAGGATTTTTTTGCGGAACATGGTGTAAAAATTGCTGGCGTGTTCCTTGTTGTGGTGGTTGCGATTGCGGTTACCGTGCATTTTGTGGAATCGAGAAAAGTGACTGATTCTGCTCAGGCTGAATTGATCGGTAAGGGCATAAACTACACGTACACTGGCAAGAACGATAGTGCTTTGAGCGAATTCGAGTCTTTGATCCAAGGCAATAAGGTGAGTGGTCTCGCTTTGGCTAAAATTGCTCTTCTTGCGGGTAACATCAAATATCAGAATGGGGATATGGATGGTGCTGCCGTTATGTATCAGAAATCTTTGGACAATGCGGGAAGCACTGCTCTTATTCGCGCGGGTGCTATGCATGGTCGTGCTGCAGTGTCCATGGAAAAGAAGGACTATGCCGCCGCTGCCAAACTCCTCGAAGGATTTGTGGATGAATTTGGAGAACGCACTGGTGATCTCGAAGACCGTTACACCAAGGAAGAACCAGCAGACCTAGTCCCGACAGTACCAGATGCTCTCTGGAAACTCACGCTTGTGTACACTGAAATGGGAGCAAAAGATAAGGCCAAGGCTTCTGCTGAAAAGATTCTTACCATTTATGGTGATAACGCACTTTATTCGGATAAGGCGAAAAAATTTCTTGCAGCGCTTTAATTCGCTTTAGTTTCTCACGGAAGGGCCTTTATCAAGGTCCTTCTTTTTTTTTAGGGTATGGAATGGTATATTAGCACTATGGATTTGGCTCATTTTATTTCCTTACTTTTTATTTGCTTCGCCATTTATTCCTTTTTTGGATGGATTTTGGAAGTGATATACCGTTCCATTCAACACCGTGTTTTTGTTAATGCCGGTTTTCTGCATGGCCCTTTTGTCCCCATCTATGGGGTTGGCGCGCTGAGTCTGCTTCTCTTGAATTCTTATATGGGGAATATCAATTTACTGGTTCAGTTTGTCATGTATTATGTGGTGTTGAGCGTAATGGAGTATGGCGTCAGTCTTTTTGTGGAAAGGATGCTTCATATCAAGCTGTGGGATTATTCCGATGAAAAGTGGAATATTCATGGGCGTATTAGCCTTGCGTTTTCTTTGGTGTGGGGCGTTTTAGGGGTTGTTTTTGTGTGGTGGATTCACCCCTTTGTCTGGCATTGGGTAACGAAACTCATGACCCCTTGGGAAACCACTATCGCGGGAGCGTTATTTGTGTATTTTGTGATAGACTTTTTATTGTCTGTGCCCGCCGCTCGCAAGTTATCTCGTACACTAGAACAAGGACTTGAAAAAATGCGTTCCTTTGATGTGAAAGATATGGAACTGTTGCTTGGCAATGGGCGGCATTTGGTGGCTTCTTTTGGTAGTTTCCGCACTCGTTTGAACGAGGGCTTATTAAAAAAGTTTGAACACTATTTGGCTGGCATTGTGGAAGAGAATAAGAAAGGTTTACATCTCAAAGATTTAAACGATGTGAAAAATCCAGAATATTTGGAATGTGTGAAAGATATTTTGCAGAACGAAGAATTTTTGAGAACCAAATTATTCCACCACCATCGAGAAACGATTTTTGATCACGCCCTTAAAGTTTCTTATTTTGCGTATAAAATAAGTAAGCAGTGGGGCTGGAATTATAGGGAAGCTGCTCGCGCGGGGCTTCTCCATGATTTTTTTCTTTATGATTGGCGAGATAGCGATGATCCGGCTCGTGAGAAAAGACATTTTCACGGGTTTAGGCACCCGCGTACCGCATTGAATAATTCCCGACGTTTGTTTCCTTTGAATGACATAGAAAAGGATATTATTCTTAAGCACATGTTTCCTTTGACTCCGTTTTTACCGAAGTATAGGGAATCTTTTTTGGTGGTCGTTTTAGATAAATATGTAGCGACTCACGAGATGATGGTCCCCTCTGTGCATATTCCCCCATAATGCGTTTATTCTCCATGAATTGGCGGTGAAATTACGTTGAGTTTTTTAAATTGACCTTGTGGTTTTGAACTTCCTTTTTGGAGAGATACATGTCCGATTACATCCAGAATCTTTTTGCAGAACGTATTGGTGGTAGTTCCTTTGGTAAGGGAACCGTGCTTTATAAGTTCGAAAAGATTAAGCGCGCCCGTCGTGAAGCAGAAGCGACACATCCAGAAACTCCGATTATTGATATGGGTGTGGGGGAACCGGATTGGATGGCAGACAAAATGGTGGTGGATCGTTTGTATGCTGAGGCACAAAAACGTGAAAATCGGGGCTATGCGGATAATGGAATTTCCATGTTTCAGGAAGCGGCGGCGAAGTACATGGATACCGTGTACGGCGTAAAGGGCATTGACCCTGTGAATGAAGTCTGTCACGCCATTGGTTCCAAACCAGCGTTAGCCATGATGGCTCAAGCTTTTATCAACCCTGGGGATGTGTGCTTGATGACTGCTCCAGGTTACCCAATCATGGCGACGATGACGCGCTGGCTTGGCGGTGAAGTTTACAACATGAATTTGGTGCCCGAAAATAATTTTTTGCCGGATCTGGAAGCCATTCCTGCGGATATTGTAAAACGAGCAAAGCTTCTTTATCTGAATTATCCGAATAACCCGACAGGGGCTGTTGCTTCCCCAGAATTCTTTGCGAAGGCGGTCGCTTTTGCGAAGGCGAATAATCTTATTGTGGTTGAAGATGCGGCCTATGCGGCACTGACGTTCGATGGGTACCAACCGCTAAGCTTCCTTTCTGTGCCGGGGGCTAAGGATGTGGGGGTGGAAATTCATTCCCTTTCCAAGGCTTACAATATGACCGGGTGGCGTCTCGGTTTTGTAGTAGGGAATGCGAAGGTGGTGAAGGCTTTTGCCTGTGTCAAGGATAACAATGATTCTGGCCAGTTCAAGGCAGTCCAGCTTGCGGGCGTGACGGCTCTTGAGAATCCTTCCATTACACAAAAGACTGTTGAGAAGTATTCTCGCCGTCACAATCTTCTTGTGAAGGCTTTGTGTGCCGTAGGTTTTCGTGTGACCAAGCCTAAGGGAACTTTCTATCTCTATGCCGCGATTCCAAAGGGCGTGACGGGTGGTGTTCGTTTTGCGAATGCAGAAGAATTTTCTCAGTGGCTCATTAAGGAAAAACAAATTTCCACAGTCCCTTGGGATGACGCGGGCCATTTCGTGCGCTTTAGTGTGACTTTTATTGCCGACACCGAAGATGCGGAAATCAAGCTGATGGATGAAATTCAGCGTCGTCTTTCGGATTCAAAATTTGATTGGTAATTTTTTAGGGCACCTCTAAAAATTCTTTTTCTATGGAATCGGCTGTGACACATCGCAATAGTTCGGCGCTCAAAGTGGCGAATAACATTATTATTAGCCACTTTTCGCTTCTGCTCTTGCTCGGTCTCGTTCAATTCCGTGGCCGTAAACCAATTTTTAGAGGGGCCCTTTAGTCTGTTAAATGAAGGCGGCGCTGGTCAGTGCAAACTTATCGAGTGTCGTTTCGCATTCTGCACGTACATAATTGAAGTTTTCTGCAACGATGGAATGCATAAAATCGTACTTGAGTTCTTTGTTTGTGGGGCAAAAATCGGGCGAAAAAATTTCCTTTTCGTGGGAGTCCCCTTTGCGATGTGCAAAAAGCCGCACCTTCTTAAAGGCTCCCATATCTTCATTGCTATGGGCACGGAACGTGATGACTTTGCGGTTCCTTTCCCACCAAAGCGCGGGTCCATCGGTGATGTAAAGGTTATCTCCTCGGAATGCATTCGTAATGTCTGTTTGTGTGAATGTTTCTCTTGAGGAATGTTCACACAATTCGATAACGGTACGCACTTTGCCAAAAATATGGTGACGGGAATGGGACAGTTTCATCAATGGAATTGAGACCCCTGTGGTATCATTCAAATCGCCATGAGCGTCATTGCCACCGATAGGGAGCAGATGATTCCCTTGTTCTAATTCGCTAATCCACCAGTCGCGCCCGCGAAAAAATCCTTTGTCTCTTGTGCCGTTCCAGAATTGAATCCCTGCGAGTGGGTTGTCCGCATTGAGGTTTAGATCTTCATGGTGCCAATCGCCCCTGCGAAAAATAAATCGTTCGATTTTGTTGATGGGGTGTTTCGGATGTGCGGCAAAGCAAGGGACCCCAGCACTTTGTAAAACTTGTGGGATCTGAAGGGTTGGAAAATTGTGTAACCAATTGCGCCCACAGTCCCCAAGTCCGGGGAGGTATTTCAAGGGTCCCGGGGCAAGTAGGTGTACATTTTCTCGATGTGAGTTTCCTGCAGAAATTTCTTCCCCCGCGATGAGTTTGGGCTTTGAGGGGAGAGCCTCAATTTCTTCTTGAAGCGCACGGTACCTGAACTCTGCCGTGGTGGGGCGCATGTAATCTTTCGCATCAAAGGCAAAATCATAAGCGTGATCTGTGCAAATGACATAGTCCAAACCAATACTTTTCGCTGCCGATTGTAAAACTGCTGGTGAGGCACCGAACTCTACAGGGTCTGCAGAGTAATGGGTGTGGCAGTGTGTTTCGCCTGCAATGTAACTCAGAGGTTTAGGAATCGGTTTGCTTAGAATTTGAACGTTTAGGGGCTGGGATAAAAGTGTTGGAAAATTCCAACGATGCAGCTTTTTGCGTTTTCCTTTGCGCTCGACCGAAAGAATCGGCATTATTTCGTAGTTTCCAGGGGCTAAATCTTTTATTTCAATAGGGAAAAAAGAAAAAGCCTGATTGGCGTCCAGATGCAATTCGATTTCTTGGGTGATCAAAGGTTGTCCATCAAGTTTCAAATGAAGTTGCAAGTGTGTTAAACGAGTAGGAAATCGATCCGCATCACGAACTACAATCCACAAATGGAGAGGCTCTCCAGGAATTACTTGGAATGGAGCGTCAATGAGAGTTTCTGGCCAAGGTCTGTATAGGAGAGACCACGGAAGTTTAAATTTATAGTGCGTCTCCGCATAAGCGGGAGGGTCCCAGAAGAAGAGGCTCATTTAGGGTGGGTGACGGCCGTGTCTTCCGTAGGTCTCGCGTCAAGAGGGCTAGAATTCATTTTCGTGACGCCAAAACTGAATCGGAATTGCAGTTGAATTCCGCCAAGATCCCAACTTGCTTTTTTCGTGGAACCGTTAGGAACCACTTTTGAGAAGGAATCGTCTGAATCCACGGTAATGCTCGTGAATCCGAGATCACTATAGATGTGAATACTTTTCCAAGTGGTCACAAGATAGCCAAGACTTAAGCCAAAACCATTACCCCAAACAGGGGTTTCTCCCTGAATGTGTCCCCAAGAAGAATAAATTTCAGTACCCGGCAACATCCAATACCAGCGAAAGGCAATGCTGAAAAGGGATTCTCCTGAAATGGTAATGAGATTTTTGGGTATAGTCAAACGATATTCCAAAAATAGAGGAAACCCTTGGAGCGTATATTCGTAATTGTGAATTTTATCTCTGCGATCTGTCAGCACTACGGATTCGTGATCGTAGATGAAACCTGCGCCCACACTCACAAAATGGTCTTGTGTCCATTGCCATTGAAAGCCTAAAGAAACAGGGAAACAAAAGTTAACCTTTTGAAAATCCTGTTTCGCTACATACAAACTTTCATCTTCGGTGATCGCCTGTGCTTTGAAATCAGCATAAATGGTATCAATCGCATTTTGAAATTGCGAACGATCTGAAAAATTTAAGAAAGAAATGCCCGGTTGCACAAAGAGTGAGAGACTGCTTTTGTCTCGTTCTTCTTCTGGCGGGGATTGTGCAAAAAGAGAAACTGTGGAGAATAGGTAAAAAAAGAAAAATACAGCTAATGGGAGGGCTGTCGATTTCAGTTTTCTTTGTTTACCCGCTGAAATCACTTCGCTTCTTCCGCTTCTTCTTTTTTGATCAGTTTTTGTTGCTTTTCTTTTTCGAGTTTCTTCGCAAACTTTTCTTCTGCTTTAGCGATATCCTTTTCTAAGTCTGTGATGGTTTCATCACGATCCTCAAAGGAGGCGGGAATCGTTTCTTTCGCAATTTTCAGGTAGCTACGAGCGGGATCGAATTGATCGAGGGCGGTGTAGCTTTCCACGAGTAAGAAAAGAACTTCGGGAAGCCGTTTGCTCTTGGGGTAGAGAGTGAGAAATTCTTTGAGATAAATAACAGCGGCTTGAGGTTCATCCATACGGAAATAGAGACGTGCTGTCATGTAATCTTTTTCGGCACGGCGTTCCATGAGTTTCGCTTGGTAAAAAGCAACAGAATCCAAGAGGGGAGAATCAGGATAGTTTGACGCAAAACGCTCAAAATCTTTCATCGCGAGCGTTGTGTTGGTCTCGTCTCTTGCAATATGAAATTCCATGTTGAAAGAAGAAACGGCCTTGCGGAATTCTGCAGTTTCGATAAATGGAGAACTGGGAAAATTCAGAACAAAACTGCCATATTCTCCACGGGCTTCGAGCCATTCTTCAAGGTTAAAGTAGCTCTCGGCTAAAAGAAACTGAGTTTGTTCCATATAACCTGTGCCCACACAAAGGGAAAGAATCTCTTCGAGAGGCTCTTTAACTTTCCCATATTTACCGTCTTTGAAATCTTTTTCGGCATTGGTGTAGCGCTCTTTGCACATGGATGTTCTGTCTCCACCACCTTCAGTGGAGGAACATGCAGAAAGAAAAACGACAATAGTCGTTAACAGAGGAAGGATTAAAAACTTTTTGTTTTGGTACATTGAGCTATCTTTTCTTAAACTTGTGATGTTAAAGTAGAAAAAACAGAGAAGAAAGACCTTTTATGATTCTTGTCCGGTATGTACTGAAGGAACATGTGGCCCCATTTTTGATGGCCCTCTTCGTCATAACCTTCCTTTTCGTTATTGACTTTCTTGTAAATATTCTCGATAGCGTTCTTTCGAAGGGCCTTCCCATGGGGACTGTCCTTGAAATTTTTGCATTGAACCTTGCCTGGATGCTTTCTCTTTCGATTCCGATGGCGGTTTTGGTCGCGTGTCTCATGGCTTTTGGACGTTTGTCTGGTGACCAGGAAATTACCGCGATCAAAGCCGCGGGAATACCTCCCTTCACTATGATGCGACCCGTCCTACTTGTGGCGGTTTTGGGCACAGAACTTTTGATTCTTTTTAACAACTGGATATTGCCTGAGGCGAATCATCGCTCGGTGGAACTCATGTCTGCGGTTTCGCGGAAAAAGCCCCATGCCTTTATTGATGCCGGGCATTTGGTGACCCAGTTCCCTGGAGTACAACTTTGGGTGAACCGCATTGACCCTACTTCTGGGACACTCTACGGAATTGAAATTTTTGAAACGGATACGAAAGGGGCACCTCGTATTGTTCTTGCCGATAGTGCGACCATGGATTATGTGGATCATGGGGCCACTTTGATGTTAAGGCTCCGCAGTGGCGAAAATCACATGGTCGATGAAAAAGACCCCGGCAATTATTTTCGGATTCGTTTTTCCTCTCAAGATTTTGCTGTGAGGAATGTGAATGATCGTTTGGAACGGAAAGATCGCAACCACAGAAGTGACCGGGAAATGCCTGTGGAAATGATGATCGATGTAATTGATGAAGCGGCGAAAAATGAAAAACAAATTGTGAAGGATAGTTATGAATCGCTTTTTCCAGATTTAGACGCTCTATTGAAGTTACTGCCTGGAGATTCGATTGTTCCTTCATCAAATAAATTTGAATTGAATGTGGATACGGCTCGAAGAGTTCGCTCCATGTTCGAAGTTTCTATGAGGGAAAAAAGCCGCACTCGCATCGTAGAACGAACTCATGATCGCCTAGAAAGCGAAGAAAAAAGACAATCGCAGTATTGGGTAGAAGTTCATAAAAAATTCAGTACTTCTTTTGCCTGCATTATTTTTGTGCTTATCGGGGCTCCGCTGGGGATTATGGCTCGCAAGGGCGGTATAGGAACCGGAGTCATTTACAGTATGGCTTTTTTTGTGATTTATTGGGTGTGTCTTATCGGTGGAGAAAACCTTGCGGATCGTTTGATCATTACACCTGAACTCGCCATGTGGTTTTCAAATATATTGATGGGTTCCATTGGCATATTCCTTACGTACCGCATGACTCGCGACCGTTACTCCGGCGATTCCCGCTTGCTTAGAATGATTCATCGCATTCATACGTTTTTTGTAAAAAAGAAAGAGAACAAGGATTCTGTATGAAGTTTACACGATACATGGTCGGAAACTTTTTGCGCCTGTTCTTGCTCGTTCTTTTGGGCTCCATCGTCATGTTTGTGGTGATTGACTTTGTGGGTAATATTCGCATGTGGCTTTCGCGTGGAATGAATGACCTCGGAGATTACTATTTTGCTTACCTCCCTTACATTGTTTATTTGGTGACTCCTGTGGCCTTGTTTATTGGCGTTGTTGCTTCGGTAGGCAACATGGCAAGGCATTTGGAGATGACTGCTATTCAAAGCTCTGGGCGGAGTCCCTTGCGCGCATTATGGCCCATTTTGATTGTGGGCATTGCGGCCACTTCATTTTCATTGTATCTAGATGATCAAGTGCTTCCTGATGCAAATCATAAACGCTATGGAATCATGGAGCCTTTGCAACAACAGAGGAAGGATCCCCGTATCAAGGACAAAACTAATTTTGCTTTTATTGGAAGTGATAAATCAAGTTGGTTTATGAAACAGTACTCAGGTGGCAATAAACTGGGGCGCGATGTACTTTTGTTACTCAAACACGATGGGGATCTCCAGGAACGTTATGATGCGCGGCGTATTCGCTGGATCGCCCCTGTGGATTCTTCTCACGATAGTTTGTCCGATAGCACGATTAAAAGTACTTCGGGGGGTTATTGGCAATTAGAAGATGGTTACCACAGAGTGTTCAATAAAGAGGGGGACATCGTGGTGCAGCCTTTCCGCAAAGAAATTCTTGGAGACAAAACGGAGATGCGACCAGAAGATTTTCTTGATGATAGGCAACGGGGCGATGAAATGAATGCCTCCATGATTAAGCGACGCATTGAGTCACTTCGTCGATCAGGGGAAGATACGCGTAAATTGGAGACTGCTTATTTCTTTAAATTTTCCGGTTCGCTTATGAATTTGATCGTTCTTTTGATAGGGGTGTCGCTCGCCCATCGTTTTAGTCGCTCTGGAGGGCTTTCGCAGAAGTTTGGGATCGGTCTTTTTTTCGTGTTTAGCTATTATATTGTGATAAGGATTGGTCTGAAAATGGGCGAAAATGGCGCACTCTCTCCAATGCTTGGGGCATGGATTGGGCACATCATTTTTGGTGTACTTGCTGTGGTTATGCTTTACAGATCTTTCCGGTTATAATCGGGGTTGTTGATGTCTGATGCTCTTTATATTCTCTCTGGTTTGCTTTTAGGCTTGGCCTTTCAGGGGGGGCTTTGGTTTTTCGCTATTCCCTTCGCTGTGATCTCTGCTGTGTTGGGGTGGTTGAACCGCCCTCGGTTGCCGAGCAGTCCTGTATCGGGTTCGGTTCCCGTGCTTCGGGCAACTCGGGATAATGACTCCACTGCGGTGGGTCGCATTTTGCGTAGTATGCCACAAACCGCCGCTCATTCCGATCTCCGTGTGGCTTTTGAAAATGAGAAGACGGAATTCAATGAACCGACATCAAAATTGAAAGTGGAACAAATTTGGTCCACAGTAGAAAGCGAATTAGATACTTCACTCCGTTATGCTTTGCAAGCACTTAAAACATTAATCCCCAAGACGAATACGGTGGCGGTCTTTTTTCCAGGTAATAAACGGGGGACTTTAGTGCTCCGTCAATTTGTTTCGGATTCTGAGGCTGTGGTTCCTCATGCGCTGATTCAAGAAAACTGTGGCCTTGTCAGTCAACTCACTCGTTCTGACATTATACGTATTTTGGAAGGCGATATTCAAGGGGGCAAAGGCCTCTACTATTACAGCGGAAATCCGACGATTCGTTCTGTGGCGGGTGTTCCTATTCTGGATCGTCATCGCAGTCGCCAAGGCGTTCTTTTTATGGACTCCGCGTCTCCCAATGCTTTTGATTCTGCAGAGATCACCGCTCTTAATTGTATTGCAAATAGCATTTATACCATGAGCTTTAAAAGTTACGCCAGTGCGAAAAATTACATTGAACAGCAACAGTTCAGCATTCTTTATCACTATCAAAAGAACTTTTTCCAAAACATGGCAGTTAAAGATATTTATGGACAGATCTTTGAATATGTTCGCGGAAATATTCCCTACGACCGCATGATGATTCTTGCGGTGGAAAACCAGAAAGAGGGCAAAGGCTCTGTAGTTTGGTGTGATGGGGTGGACCGTGATTTGATGATTGGACAAGAATTTTCACTCAACGATAAAGGCTTGGTGATTCTTTCTCTGATGCGTAATTTTCCGGTGGAACGGAATTTCTCCGGCAACCCTGGTGAATATGTTCCTCGCATTAATGAAAAAGAAAAACGCAATAATGATTTGCGTTATCTCTTTGCCATGCCGATTGCCACAGAATCCGGGGCAGAGTCTGCGGAGATCGCTATTTGTTTGGAAAGTTGCCAGCAGAATCGTTATTCGGATCACGAAAAAGAATTACTCAAAGCGATTGCCGGTGTTGCAGGCTTTGCATACGCTCGTGCGCGCCAATTTGAAGCGGGTAAGGATTTGGCAACCAAAGATGGTTTGACTGGCCTTATGAACCATCGTACATTACATGAACGCCTACGCACGGAAAAACTCCGCGCCGAGCGTCAGAAAATCAATGTCGGCTTGTTAATGCTGGATATCGACCACTTCAAGCACATCAATGATACCTATGGCCATCCCGCGGGGGATGAGGTGATCAAGGGCATTGCCTCTCGAATTCGCGATGAAGTGCGTGGAGAAATTGATGTG
>MNYL01000146.1 GCA_001873075.1 Fibrobacteres bacterium CG2_30_45_31
GTAAATATAGCCATCCAAGGAGCCTCTCTCTGGAGATACATTTGGGCAAGGTAACGACGAGCCTGTGTATTGTCCGGGTCCATCAAGAGCCCATCTTCCATCGCATTGATAGCTTTTTGAGTGGAATCCATACTCGCGTAATAATAAGAAATGGTAAAGTTCACTTCGGGACCAGCCGATGCTGTCAGTTGGAGCGCATTATTCAGTGTTTTGATGGCAAATTCGTAGTCTCCCAATTTTTCGTACACTTCTGCAAGACCAAACCAAGCATCCATGCGATCGGGATTAAGTTCAATAGCTTTTTCAAAGTGCTTTTGAGCAAGGGCGAAATCTCGTCCTTTGAGATAACACTCAGCAAGAGCAAAATGAATGTGGTCGGTTTCTTCGCCAAGTTCCAATGCGCGATTATAAGAGGCAATGGCGAGCCCAGGATCTCCAGAGAGATAATAGATATCGCCTAGCAACATCCATGCTTTGACAAAATCGGGCATGAGTTCAGTGGTGCGGCGGTAGGCGACCATGGCAATATTATTTTTGCCAAGTTGTACGAGAGTATTTCCCAAATTGAACCACGCAAAGGGCTCATATTGGCCTTCACGAATGGCCGCTCTGTATAGGGGCACCGCTTCTTTAAATTTTCCTTGATCATAAAGTTCGTTGGCTTTTTTTAAAAAATCCTGGGCAAATGCTCCCGAAGAGAAGAGCAGGCATAACGTCAAAAATAGTGGACTACGGAAGACGTTACCGAACAAACTTAAACTCCTTGGTTGCTTTTTGCGAGACAGGATAGCCACCCAATTTCGCCGGCTCAAATTTCCATTGACGAATAGCCTCTAAAGCTACAGTTTCAAAGCCGTATCCAGGAGGGTCTACAGTAAGAATTTGGGTCTGTGCAACATTACCATAAACATCAATCACAAGATAAACTTTCACATAACCGGAAATGCCGAGTTTCTTCGCTCGTTCAGGATATTCAGGCTGAACTTCTTTGAGACTTTTAGCTTCAATATCGACATCACCCGCTTCATAAATAATGTTCCCCATATTTCCCCCACCCACAGAAACACCCACGCCATCACCTGATTCGCTGAGGGAACCCCTTGCCAGTGACAAATCCATTTGGAAATTCTGTGAACGTGCGTTGCTGTTTACAGGATTTGCCTTAAATTTATTGGGTTGCGAAATTTTGCGAATCAATTTTTGTGTGTTTTCCCGTTTTTTTTCGTGAACGACCATTTCTACTTCGGTCAATGATTCCGTTTTTACGGTTTGGGGTTTATCATCGGTATTAAAGTAAAGCACATTGATGACTGGAACCGCTAAAAAGAAAATTACGTCAATTATCAGTGCTGCAAAGAGCGCAAATGGATAACGAAGTAATGCGAAATAAGTTTCTTTCATGGGTTTGAATTATTCTTTTGACGCGGAAATGGAAACTTTTCGAACATGAGCCAAATTACATTCATCAAGTACATCGACAATGCGACCAGAAGGGGCGTCTCTATCGGAGACGATGATCACAGGCCGATCGGGGGCTTCTACTAGCATCTGGCGCAAAATAGTTTGGAGCGAGGACAAATTTACTTGCGTCTCGTTGATATGTACGGTGCCCTCGCGAGTGATGCCAATGAGGATACTTTCTCTCGCGAGTTCTTTCGCAGAACTCGCTTTTGGCTTTGACACATCAATGCCCGTTTCGCGAGTAAACGTAGAAGTGACAATAAAGAAAATCAACAAAATGAACACCATGTCCATCATGGGCGAAATATCAATAAGGCTCGCTTTGCGCTCACGGTTTCGAATAAAACTCATACAATCTCCCGCGGAAAAATCAGGGTTTCAAAACGGAGTGCTGCGCTCCAGCCATTATTTTCAACGCGTCCAATCGCTGATGTTAAATAATTATGCGCAAGCATCAGAGGAAAGGCCACCAAAAGCCCCGCTTGAGTAGTAAGCAGCGCTTCTGAAATGCCATCGGCGAGAAGTACTGGGTTCCCAAAGCCGAATTGCTGAATGGTTTCAAATGTATGCACCATCCCTGTGACCGTTCCTAAAAGGCCGAGCATAGGAGCAATGGACGCGCAAACAGAAATAATCTTAAGCGATTTAGAAAATTCGAGGGCCATTTCATGTCGAGCCGCTTCCATCCCATTGCGTACGGCATTTGGCCCCATTTCACGGTATTTAAGGATTGCGTTCATCAGTTGTAAGAAAAAACCGTAGCGACGTTTTCTTAAAAATGCGATCGCTTTTTCTTCGCCTTCATTTTTATAAACAATCCAAAATTTATTGAGGGCTTGACCACGAGCGAGTCCGAAATAGCAATAACGTTCCACTAACAAAATCCATGCAAACCACCCAATTAAAAAAATAGGGATCATGACCAAGCCACCGCGGGTTACAAGGTCTACCACAGCCTCAAAAATGGAAACTTCGTTCATCATAGAACTATCATCCCTTGATCCATAGGGCGTTGAGCACGGCTAAGCCCGCTTTTTCCATCCGGCCAATAATCTTATCTGCTTTATTTCCAAGAAAGGTATGGCATAGTTGGAGAGGAATGGCCACTATAAGGCCCGCTTCCGTTGTGATCAGGGCAATAGAGATTCCGCCTGCAAGGAGTTTCGGATCCGAGGTTCCATGCATCGTTATCACTTGAAATAGTTCGATCATGCCCATCACCGTTCCCAAAAGGCCAAGTAAAGGCGCTGTGGAAGCCATAATGGAAATAGAGGAAAGCCCGCGTTCAATGGCAGGAGTCTCCGCTGCAAAAACTTCTTCAATCGCTTTTTCTGCTTCTGCGCGGCTTGAATATTTTTTGAGCAATGCCGCTTGAATAACTTTTCCCACAGAACCATGAAGCTTTTTTGCCTTTTTGCGCGCTTCTTCAATTTGATCTGTTTCGCATAAATTAATGACAGAACGATAACGAATCGTATAAGATTTAATGGATAAAAAGAAAAATCGTTCAATGACTAAAATCAAGCCGAATATCAAGAGAGCTGCAATTGGCCACATCAAAATACCACCATCATGCATAAAGGCTTTAAGGCGATCGAATAAGCTTTGTTCTGTTTTATTGGCAAGTTCAGAAGATAAAACCGTACTCAAAAGAACATCCACTGGAATCATTATCCGTGCGGAATCTTTCGATGATGCAAATGCCGTTTTAAGAGACGCTTTTACTTCAGGTGCTAAGTTTTCTTGCCAACTATAAACTTGTCCCTTCTCCCCCGCAAGCGGCAACATTAAAGCTACGGGCCCATCGGGTTCTGCCTCTTGCATGGCAAAAATACCACCCAAGCGCAATTGACTTCCATAGGCTACTTTATTGCCAAAAAGAAGTTCTCCTTTTTTCCACTCAATTTCACGCGTGAATAGAAGTTCTTTTTTGCTAAGGTCCAATATTTTTTGAGCTACACGGAGCGGATCATCCCGGTAGAGTTCAATCTCTTTCTTAACCCGATTGAAATTTTCCATTCGCTCGGGGATGTGAAATTGAACGCCCTGATCTCTGTATCTTTGTAAAGGTCCCAATAAATCTTGTTGTGCAGAAAGAGAAAGAAATTCAGAACGAACTTGTTCTGTAGCGGCTTTCACTTGTGATAAATCTTCTCGGCCAACGCGAACGTCCTCTTGAAGTCTTGAGCGTTCGACCATTAGAGCATCGACTTTTTCTTTGTTTTCTCGATACTTTTCGTTAAAAAGTTCACGTTCTTCATTCGCGGCTTCGCGGTCCTCCCAACGCGCGGCCACTGCCATATCACGTTTTTGGCGAGCTTCTTCCAAATCTGCTTTAGCCGCATTGAGTTCTGCTCGTTTCTTAACTAAATCTTCCCCTGAGTTCGATTGCTGAGCAAAAGACACAGAAACGGAAATTAACGCAATAATGAAACCGTAATGGAATTTTTTCATTTGGTTATCTCCTTCTGAGCAGGGGTCATCGGTTTAGAAATACCTGCAATGGGGATTTCTACAATGTGGGGAGCCGCTTTCCCTTCAGCGACCTTCATGGCATCTTTGATGTTTGTGCGAAGCATCAACGACTCTCCAACATCGTTCCATGTATATCCTTTTTCAGATTTAGAGAGCCAGAAAATGTCGTTGTCATCGGCACTTACGAAAATTGCTGCTACGGCGCCGTATCTAAAGTACTTGCCACCAATGGAACGTCCATCGGGTGCTTTAAGGAATCCTTCCCAAGTTTCTGTAGTGTAGCCCATACGAATGCGTTCTCCGAGAACCTCTAGTACTCGTCCCAACGCATCATCAGCAGATATGATGCCTTTGCGTAATTGAGAGGCCGTTTCCCTAATGTTTTCTGCCGATTCCGTGGCTCTATACGGAAAATCAGATTCTAGGAGGGGCGCCAAGGAGTCGATGGTGTTTGCTAGAGACTCTTGGTATTTTATTTTGCGACTTTCATACCAGCGAGTGGTTCCTACGGCTTTATTGCGTGCAATGGAAAGTCGCACAATTTCTGCGTGCATGGAATCCAATTCCGCTTTCAATGCCTGGTTCTGTGAATTTAGAGCAATGACTTTTTTACGGCTAGTTTCAACAAATTCAGCGTGTCGTTTTTTTTCTGCCTCATTGAGACTTTTTTCACGAGCTGTTTCTGCTTCCACCGCCTTGATCTGGCGACGTATCCCCTCTACGGTTTCTTGAGCGTATAAAAGGGAGAAAGAAAGACAAAGAATACATAAAAACAAGTTTCTCATGTACGCAAAAATACAAAGAACCTCTAAGAAAAACTTAGAGGCTCCTCGCTAATTTTGCAAAAATTGAGTAGAAACTCAAGAACGCTTAGTGACCAAACTCTTTTGTGTATGCTGCAGTATTTCTTGCACCATGTTTCTTGAGTAGAGTAATAATTCGAGTGTAACCTTCGTTCTTAGCCCAATCCAAAACGGAGTAGCCTTGGCCGCAAGTCACATTCAGATCAACGTTTTTAGAAATGAGATAGTTTACCACATCGTAGTGTCCACCCTTGACCGCAAGATGAATCGGATAGTAGGTATCTGCACCCCTGATTTCGAGAGGGGCACCCGCATCGCCGAGGATCTGGATGATCTCAAGATTGCCAAGTTTGGCTGCAAGATTTACAGAAGAAGAAGCCTTTTCGATCACTCCTTTTTCTTGCATCTTCGCAACGAGGAACTTCACAATATCTTTGTGTCCCATAGCGATGGCATCGTCCAAAGGCGTCTCTCCCTTACTATTTGCTAAATCAATTTTAGCACCATGATTTACAAGGTACTCCAGCATGTTCAATTTTCCCTTGTTCACTACAATGGCAACGGCATTGTTGCCGTTAGCATCTGGGGAATCAATTTCGAAAGTCGCTTGGAGGAACAAAGATACCTTGGCTGTATCTTCTGCCAAGACATAAGAGATAAACTGATTAGGGGTAAATGCGATTTTTTGGTTGGTGATATACTTACGAACAGACGCAGGGTCATTGGGGTCCATTTTTTCGGAACAGCCAGAAAATATCAAGGCTAATGCGCAAAATCCAACGCATAATGAAAGTTTCTTCATTCTGATGATCTCCATTTGAAGGTTCTTTAGCAGGAAAGATAAACTTTTTTGTTAGGTTTTTCCCAGTAAAAAGTCTATTTACACAGAAATTATGGTAGTTTATGTCCATGAAGAGCCTAATTTTATTTCTCGCTCTGCCAATTGTATGTTTTGCCAACGCCGATACCTCTATGGCTGCTCCCGTGAACAGTTCTAATCGCAAGTACGAAGAACAGGTTTCAGTAGGTCCCTATTACGAACGTGGGCATCTCTGTAAGTCTCATTTTGCCTATGAATATCGCGTTATGGGTCGAAGTTATAATATTGATGTTGATATGACTCCCCTGTATGGAATCCAAGGGACGCTTCCGTTTAATGAATGGGTTTCTGGTTATATGGTTGCAGGGTACCAGCATTTGGGTATTCGTTATGCAGATAGAAATCTTGCAGAAGCCTATAAGAATCTAGATAAACTTCAAGAAGAAAATTTCATAGAGATTCCAATAGATTCTTCTGATATTGCAGGACGTATGCATGCTCATAATATTTTGGTTCAATTAGGTATTGAAGCTGGTTTGCCCCTTATTGCAAGCTATGACTATCAATTCATGTTCAAAGTTGTCGCTCTGGGTGGATTACTTGCGGGGAGAAGCTTTTTTAGTGAAACGCAATTTTTAAATCCTGCTATTTGGGGACACGTTTGGGGTGTTGGCGTGAGACTTTCTTGGTACCGAGTTTCTGTAATTGGTGGAGTTCGAAATACTCATGTCTATTGGCATACTTATTTTGAGAAAAAAACAGGAACATTGAAGGATGAAGATTCCTTCATGCTTGATTATGATTCTATGGCACAATCGTTTTTTTCCATCAATTTTGCG
Organism: Fibrobacteres bacterium CG2_30_45_31; assembly: GCA_001873075.1. Taxonomy (GTDB): domain Bacteria; phylum Fibrobacterota; class Fibrobacteria; order Fibrobacterales; family Fibrobacteraceae; genus UBA1313. Next base: position 6,399 of record MNYL01000146.1, read on the forward strand.
CTATAAAATTTATAGCAAATACAATTTAGTTTACGCCGATCAACAGTTCTGATAGCCTAGATTTTAATCTTTTAGATTCAATTCCCTGCACTTGTACAGATTTGATTTCGATCGTATTTCAATGAGCAAATAGGAGAGGAACTAGGATTGTGAAAAGGAAGGGACTTCTATATTTTATTGCACAAATTTCGAAAATAGGGAAAAATGGCGAAGGACAAAAAAAATGACTCTGTTGTATGGGGAGTTAATACCCCATAACTTCTTGATAGGGAGGTTCATTTACGGACTTTAATTTTTAGCTTTTCGCCCGGTTTTACTTTTGTTGTGGAGAGATTATTCCACTCCACAATTTGTGGGATAGTGACTCCATATTGCCGCGAAATGTCCCATAAAGATTCCCCACTCTTTACCTTGTGGTAACTCACATTTCTATCATTCACTGAATCAACATCCTCTGTATTCGAAGGAGGGGCTACTTGTAACGTTTGCCCCACTTTGATTTTACTTGTACTTCCAAGAGAATTCCATTGTTGTAATTCAGAGGCTGTGATGCTATAAATACGCGCAATGGAATAAAGCGTTTCGCCACTTTTTACTTTGTGTGTCTTCGCATGAACAAGAGGCTTTGCTTCTTTTTTTTCAAGAGTTTTTCTTGATGCTTTATCCGAGGATTGTGTGTTTATTTCCGATGGAATTTTAAGTTTTTGACCCACATATAAACGGGAATTGGTTGCTGAATTTAAATCCATAAGCGCTTGTTGTGCTATTCCTAATGTCGAAGCGATAGTGGAGTAAGAGTCTCCGGTTTTTACGACATAGGTATTATTTTTAAAAATCGTAGGTGATCTTTCTTGTTCTGATTCTTCAGAATCAATGCTATGGTCACTGGGCTTTGGTGACTCAGAAGTCGATGGTTTCGAAATATAGAGCATTCGATTTATAAAAATGTTGCCTATGCTATCTAGATTATTCCACTTTTTCAAATTGGCTACAGAAACTCCATATTTACGTCCTATAGATGCTAGATTATCCCCTGACTTCACCTTGTACGTTTTTATTCCCAACTCTCGGTTGTTGACGGATTTATTTGTGTTTGAGGAGGGCATTGGAATCAGTAGAATTTGACCTTTGCGAATACGAGTATTTTTAAGGTTATTTGCCGATTGTATTGCTGCTATAGAAAGACCATATTGTCTCGCAATGAAGCCCAGATTTTCTCCACTTTTCACCTTGTGATTTTGCCAACGCGCAAACTTACTTTTATCCATGTTTTCATAGGCCAAAAGGAATGTTTCCCTTGTTCCAGGAGGAATGCGGAGAACATAAGTATCCTTTCGAGGGGGCGTACACCATTTATTAAGTTCAATATTTAAATCTCTCATTTCGTCCTCACTTATACCGACCGCTTCTGCCGCTTTGTCCAATGGCAGACACTCCCCTACGGACACGGTATCGAATTGAGGACGTTGTTCTTGCATGATTGCCATACCGTAATGTTGCGGATAATGACCCACTATCATAGCAGCTAAGATACGTGGTACATAGTGCATTGTCTCTTTTGGCAATGCAAGTTCCCAGTAGGAAAGTGCTTTTGTAGAATCTCGAGTGGTATCTGCCTGAGCCTCACGGATAAGACGACGAACGCGGCCTTCTCCACAGTTATAAGCGGCCATAGCCAATAACCAATCCCCAAAATAGCGATGCAAATCAGATAAATAATCTAAAGCCGCGTCTGTAGCGAGCTCTGGATTTCGCCTCATGTCCACCCAAAAATCAACATCAAGACCGTAGCGTTTCCCTGTAGCGGGGATAAATTGCCATAAACCAGATGCTTTCGCACGGCTGTATGCTTTTGTTTTGAAACCAGATTCTACCAAAGAAAGGTAAATCAGGTCGGGAGGCATATTACGCTCTTTCAGTTTAGTATAAATCATGGAATCAAAAGCGGTTTTGCGCGAAAGAGAGGTTTCGGTAAAAGCTCTTGCAACTTTTGTCATATAATGAATTTCTTTCATTACACGTTCATTAAGTTCTATAGACAAGGTGAACTGCGAAAGATCGAGAGTATCTAGAAAGCTCTCAATTTCCACTCGTTCTAAACTATCAAGAGGGGGTTCATCTAAGCCTTCAAGGCCTTCGACGGCAAAATCATAACGAACATATGTGGACGCATCCACGCCCATCATTGATAGGTGTGGATAAACTTGATCTAAAGCAAAAATTATCTTTCTAGGCATTTCCTTGCGGTAAAGCGAATCCTGAGGGCGAGCTTCTACCGAATAGAGAGAATCGTGATTTTCGGCAACAAGCCCTTTTAGTGCAGCATCTAAATGGTGCTGTGCTAACAACCAATCTTCCTCCTCCATAGCCTGTAACGCAAACTGATATTGTTCCCAAGAAGGGCGAATGGCAAGGTCTTTTGAAACCCAGTCTGCAAGAGCTTTTGAAGCAAAAGATTCCTCCGCCATCGGAGTATAGGGTTCCCCCTCGTATTTCCTAGAGGATGCACACGAAACCAGTAACCCTACAAGGACGATGGCGAAAAGAACAAATCCCCATTTCAGGGAATTAATCACTGATCGTAGTCCAGATCTTCAGCGTAGTCGGACCAGATTTGGTCACGCTTAAATGATAAATTATCGAAATCAACTTCCTCGTCGACTTCTTCTTCCTCAACGGCTTCTTCGGCCTCTTCCTCTTCAGTGGACAGGGGAAGTGCTGGTTCAAAACCATCGCTCTTCGGGCGACGCCCGCAGTACATTACTTTATTCATACAACACCTCTCATCGAAGGAAATCATTCATCTTGAACCAGATGACCGCCCCTGATACTAACGAACTCACAATTATTACCCAAATCATGAGTCGATAAGCACGGTAGGCTTTTTGGTTTTTTCTGTCCCAAAAAGGGCGTTCCGACTGGTTCGATCCTTGTGTTCCCATGTTCGCAAATATACTCATAAACTTTTAAATGCCAATAGTTTTTTTCGTATTTTTATTCAAAAAAAAGTCTCAAATTCGATGAAAAAAGGGCATTTTAAAATGCCCTTCTTGTAATTCTCTTATTAAAAGGTTTATTAAACGTTTACTGAAGGCTTGTAACCATATTTGCCATGGTACCGGTACCCATACCCATACCCATATCCATAGCGGCCGCCCTCATATTGACAACGGTTCAGTACGATCGCTTTGTTATGTATTCCTGAACGATCTATAAGTTGCATCCCTTCTTTAATGGCTTCCATATTGTGCGCTCCATAACGAACAATCATGAGTGCAAAGTCTGCATATTTGCAAACGAGTTGAGCATCAGTCACCAAGAGAATTGGGGGTGTATCAATCACGATCAAGTCATAATTTTCGCGAACTTTTGCAATGATATTTGCAAACATATCGCTAGCGAGAAGTTCGCTCGGGTTTGTGGGAATTGAGCCTGCACCTAAAACAGAGATCCCTCCGTTGTTCTTTTTTTCGATGACTTCATCGAGGGATGCATGGCCATGAAGTACATCGGTCAGCCCTTTTTTATTTCGATGGGAAATTCGACCTCTGCGCAAATCCGCATCAATAAGGAGAACGTTCTTTTTCATTCCTGCAAAGAGAACCGACAAATTTTCAGAAACAAAAGATTTGCCGACACTAGGGAGTAACCCAGTTATCACAAGAACCTTTTGTCCGCGCTCTAGAAATGAAAAATCCAGTGCGGTGCGAAGTGTTCTCAGTGCTTCACAGGCAAAATCGTCAGGATCTGCTTCCATCAACGTTTGTACGTTACTGCCTTTTTTTCTGCTTCCAGTATCGTGTTCAGATTCAGGAATTTTCGCGTAGACACTCACCCCTGTATCTCTTTCTATCTCTGAACTGCTACGTACACCACGCATGGTCATGCGTAGTAAGAAAATAAAGCCAGCACCTAAAAGTAACGAACCTAAAAGAATCCCCGCAAAAATCAATTTACGCCTTGGTTTTATGGGAAAAATTTCATGGCTTGCATAGTCTACAATGCGTACATTGCCAATTTCACCTGCACGAACCACGCGAAGTTCTTGGATGTTGTTAAGCATTGAGGAATAAAGGGCATTATTTATGTTCACATCTTCTTGAAGCTTTATTACTTCTTGTTGCGTCAATGGCAGTTCTTTTGCAGATATTGCGACTTTCCCCATTTCTTTGCGTAATGTAGCTTCCTGTTCAGAAATCGCGATTACCGAAGGGTGATCTTCCTTAAACAAACGTGTCATTTCTTGTTTTTGCCTAGCAAGGGTCAGAAGCTGTTGTTGTAAATCGACCTGTTTTTCTAGAACTACTCTCGCTTCTCCTGTCAAATCGACAGTACCCACTGAATGTCTGTATTCGGTCAAAGCCTTTTCTGAACTGTCTAATTTCATTCTAAGTGCGGGGAGCTGTCCTTCTAAGAAAAGCAATGTTTTTTCTGCTTCGGCACTCAACATGGCCACATTCTGACGTACATAAGCATTCGCAATTGTATTCAAAATGGAGGCGGCACGATCAGGGTAGCGGTTGGCATAAGTCATTTGAAGAATGCCTGTTTTTTTTCCTTTTTCCGACACAGAAAGTTGCTCACTTAAATTGCGGAATGCAATTAGAGGATCTACTTGGCTAAGAACAAATTCTTGTCCTTGCTTTGCCATGAGAAATGCTACAGAAAAATGAATGGTATCATTCATG
>MNYL01000192.1 GCA_001873075.1 Fibrobacteres bacterium CG2_30_45_31
AAAACTCTATTAAAATAGTAGCGACCAAAAAAGAGGTTGGCTTGCTTGAAAAGAGAAGAACGATATATTTTAAACCCGTTGTCGAATGGGGTTGAGATTTAAAGGAACTGTTGACAAATGAATTTGCAAGATCTGGGATACAATGAGGCATGGGAAACATCCAGGCGGGAGATGGGGCTTGAACGCTTTGATGTAGGGCGTGTCGTGGCGGAGCATAAGGAACGTTATCATGTGCTGACAGAGAAGGGGGGAATGGATGCGGAGGTTACGGGGAACCTGCGTTTTGTGGCGCGGGGCCGTGAGGATTTCCCGGCGGTGGGTGATTGGGTGGCACTTACGATCCACGATACGGATTTTTCGCTCATTCAGGGGATCTTGCCGCGATTTTCTGTGATTTCGAGAGAGGCGGTGGGGCAGTTTGGGGAGATTCAGATTATCGGAACGAATATTGATGATGCTTTTCTGATTCAGGCCGTGGACAGGGACTTTAATCTCAATCGGCTGGAGCGTTATCTGACGCTATGTCATGCGTCTAGGGTGCGTCCGATGATTGTGCTGACGAAGACGGATCTGATTTCCGAAGAGGCGCTGAGTTCGATTCTGGATCGGGTGCGGAAAGGTATGCCGGAGATCCCTGTGATGGCGATCAGCAATGAGACGGAGGCAGGTTACGAGACTTTGAAAAATTCTCTTGAGAAAGGCAGAACCTATTGCATGCTGGGCTCTTCGGGCGTGGGGAAGTCAACGCTACTGAATCATCTTTCAGGAAATACCGTGATGAAAACCGATGCCATCAGCGCGAGTACAAACAAAGGAAGGCACGTGACGAGTCACCGGGAGTTGATCGTGCTTGCGAACGGTAGCATTCTGATTGACAATCCGGGGATGCGCGAGGTGGGCATTGGCGAAGCGGGCGAGGGCCTGGAGACTACGTTTGATCCTGTTTTTACTTTGGCGAAAAAATGCCGATTCAGGGACTGTTCTCATACGCATGAAGCGGGTTGTGCCGTACTTGAGGCGATTGCCACCGGAGAGATGGATCGGCGTTCTTATGAAAGCTATTTGAAAATGGAAAAGGAAAAAAACTTTTTTGAATCATCGGCGAAAGAACGGCACAAGAAGGATAAGGACTTCGGGAGAATGATGAAAAATTACCATAAGGGAAGAGTTGGACGTTGAAATGGAGAGCTCCAAGGTATTCCTCTGGGTGCTCGGTGAGTCGTTTACAATGTCAGTTTTTCTAGGGGCTCGCTTGTTTGTCAGAAATAAAATAGCCCCCCAAAAAAAGACGCATTTTAAAATCCGCGCCACCTATATTCTCAGAGAAATCATTGGCAATCGGCCCTATGGCTTTTGGTTCTTTTTTGCTCAGAATTGCCGAATATACGGATAGTGGCTTTTTTTAATGGACGTATTTAGTCATTGATTTAATGACATGGACCCCGGTTTAATAATTTGACAAACTAAAAAGGGAAATTGATAAAAACGATATTTTTATCTCTTTGTTGCTTTGTCTTGACTGTAGGCTTGTGTTAGGGTAGATTATTAATTAATTGGTTGCCTTTTGGAGTCCAGAGGCAGTTTTTGTTAATTTATTTAATAAGGGAGAATATTTCATGAAAACAAACGGGATAGAACTTGAGAAGGAAATTTTAGACCAGTTGCCAGCCATTGTGCTTGCGGTGGATAAAAATTTCAACACCCTGTATGCTAATAATGCGGCACTTACTTTTATGGGCTCGACGCCAGAGAACGTTATTGGAAAACACTGTTATAATATGGTGCGCAATCCGCAGTGCAAAACACCTGAATGCTGTATCGCCCAGGCTATGGCTGATGGGAAGGTTCATTCGATACGGAGTGAAGCCGATGGTGGCACCGGTAACCGATTCCTCGAAAGTACGGCGGTGCCCTTGAAGGACGAAAAGGGAGAGATTGTTGGGGGTCTGGAATTTGTTCTTGACATTACTCAGAAAGTGCTGGATGAGAAAAAACTGAATGAACAGGGTCGTACCATTCGCGATATGTCAACGCCGACCATCAAGCTTTGGGACGGCATTCTGGTGCTTCCTGTTGTCGGAGTTATAGATACGAATCGCGCTCAGCACATGATGGACAGTATGCTCAATAAAATACTATCCTCTAATTCTCGGGCGATCATTATGGATATTCAGGGAGTGGCCGCTGTGGATACCGCTGTGGCAAACCATCTGATCAAGATTACCAAAGCGACCAAGCTCATGGGGTGCGAATGCCTTATTTCCGGGATCTCTCCTGGGGTCGCAAAAACGCTCACCCAGCTCGGCATCAATTTAGGTTCAATTAAAACAAAAGCGACGCTGAGTGATGCGCTTGAGGAAGCCTTTTCAATGATTAATCTGCGTGTCATTACAACGGAAGCAAAACAATAGTGGAAGCGGATTCGTTCCGGCTTCTTAATGGGGTGAAGGCAATGATGGATTCCGGTGATGAATATTCGGTATCAGGTAGCGTTACCAACCGTTGTTATATTGCTTGTATTAACGGTGAGTTGAGTAGTGCTCAGATGGGGCAACTTTATGATGAAATTGTCCGTATGGCCGAAAAACGTGAACTCCGAGGGGTTATCATGGACTTAAATGGTTTGGCCGTCCTGGATAGCGCCGCTTTTTGTGTGCTTCGGAAAATTTCAGGGGCTCTCGCTTTGATGGGACTGAAATCAGCATGGATGGGTATTAAGCCTGCCATTGCCTCTTCTCTTGTGGATTTTGGTGCAGATGTGGATGATCTTTGCATTTGTCAGAATATTGAAGACGGCGTTCGGCTGATGAGTTTCCAGAAATGATTGCGCTGGAGAATGGGTAACGGTGGCCAAGTATTGTAAGAATAATAGAGTATTGGAAGCTTCTGCCAAGCTTCTAGAATCCTCAACGTTTGAGTTGAATGAAGAAAATGATCAAGCCACAGCGGTCTTTATGACCCGTGAAATTGCAAAGAATGCCGGATTTAATCTTGCCGATGAGGTCATGGTGGCCACTGCGGTTTCCGAATTGGCTACGAATATACTGCGCTATGCTTCCTGTGGTCGCATTCGGGTAATTGTCATTCAGAACGGCGATGGGAGAACTGGTATTGAAATAGGGGCGGAGGACAAAGGAAAGGGCATTCGCGATCTAAAACTTGCCATGCAGGATAATTACAGTACGGCAGAAAGTCTGGGTTTGGGGCTCCCTTCGGTGGAGCGCATTATGGATGAATTTGAAATTGAATCAGAGATTGGGCAAGGGACCCGAATTCGCGCTCGCAGGTGGCTTTAGATGGATAAAATCGATTATGGAATCGCTGTGAGAAGTCTACAGCTTGAATGTGGCGACATGCCTCTGGTTTTGAATGATGAGGACCAGTATCTTTTGGTTCTTTTGGATGTTCTTGGGCATGGCGAAGAGGCGGGTGAGCTTGCTCAGAGAACAAAAAAATATATTCAGGAGCACAAATCTCTTGAACTTGAAAAATTGATCTCTGGAGTGGATGGCGTTCTAAGGGATACGCGCGGCGCTGTAGGGGCCTTTATCCGTTTGGATGTGGCAACGGGAAATTTTAGGTACGAAAGTATTGGCAATGTGACGATGAGAATCATTGGTGCTGACTCCTCTGTTTTTGTCCCTTCGGGTGGTGTCATCGGCTATTCCATGCCAGTGCTCAAAGAAAAACGTTCCCGCCTCCAGAGCGGAGATATTCTTTTGATGTATTCGGATGGGATCAGGGCTGGTTTTTCTTCTTATGAGTGGGCCGATTTGTGGTTGCAATCGGCACAGGATATCGCACAAGGTTTGCTCGAAAGATTCTGTATTGGGGATGATGATGCCTCTGTCATTGTTTTAAAATACGGGACTTTTTTTCCTTAGCGGGGTGTGTATGTTGAAGTTGGGCGAGTTGCAGATAGGTTCGAAGGCGATTATTGTAATTATTCGAAAAAAAATATGTCGGCTTGCTTCTGAATTGAATTTCAGTCCCTATGTTTCGGCAAGAATCGAGTCCGCCGTCTCTGAAATTTGTACCGTCTGTTTTCGCGAGGCGTCTCCGCTTCAGCTTTTCGTGGGGCTTGAAATAGGGAAAAACCGTTGCGGTTTGTTTTTGCGCTTTTCTGTCATTCCCGAAAATGTCGACCTGTCTTTTGGTAAACTTTTTTTCGATGCTTTTTCCGTTCATGGAGCTAAAGAAAATTGCTGTGCGGAGGCTCTTGTTATTTTACCTGTTCCAGAACTTGTGAACGATTCCCATTTTGTGGATTTATTGATATCGGGTCTGGCTTTGCCTTCGCGCACGGAACTTTTGTTGGATCTCCAGAAAAAGAATGAATTGATGGAAATGCAGTCTAGTGAATTGCGTGTGGCGAAGGAACATGCCGAGGCCGCCACCCGGGCGAAATCAGATTTTCTTGCCAACATAAGTCATGAAATACGGACCCCGATGAATGCCATTATGGGGCTCAATAGTCTTCTTGAAAAAACGAGCCTCAGTGCGAAACAGGCTGATTATGTGAAGAAGATTGGCAATTCGGCGCAGAATCTTCTGGGAATTATCAATGATATCTTGGACTTTTCCAAGATTGAAGCTGGCAAAATGAGCGTGGAATCCATTCCGTTTTCCATTGAGGAAGTGCTGGATAATGTGTCCAGTGCTATCGGGATAAAGGCGTTTGATAAGGATATTGAGTTTGTGATCAGCAAGGCTCCGAATGTCCCACACTGCATGAGGGGAGACCCGTTGCGTCTCGGGCAGGTTTTGATTAACCTTGCGAATAATGCTGTGAAATTCACCGAAGCGGGTGAGGTGACTCTTAGGGTGGATCTGAACAGTATCCAAGGAAATAGAGCTGACGTTGTCTTTTCTGTCGAAGATACGGGTATCGGCATGACGGATGAGCAGGTTCAAAAACTGTTTCATCCTTTTTCCCAAGCCGATGAGTCCACGACGCGCAAGTATGGAGGCACGGGCCTCGGACTCACGATATCGAAAAATCTGATCACTATGATGGGGGGGGAGATTGGCGTTTCCAGCACGTTTGGCAAAGGGAGCCGTTTTTTCTTCAATGCCATTTTTGAGGTCTGTGATTCGCCTTTGAACCAACCGCAGATTGTTCCCGAGGTTCTTAGATATCTGAAGATCATGGTCGTGGATGACAACAGTACGGCAAGAGAAGTTATTGCTGAATATTTGAAGGCTTTTAATTTTCAGGTAACGCAGGCCGCTTCGGGTTTTGAGGCTATGAAGCTTGCGGATGGAAGTCATGATCTGTTTATCTTGGACTGGAAAATGCCTGGTATCAATGGAATCGAGACATGGCGCCGGATACGGGCAAAGCTGGGTGCTAAAAAGGCGCATGTGATTATGGCGACTGCTTACGGAAAGGATGAGGTGATTGCAGAAGCAGAAAGCGAAGGCATAGAAAAAATTCTCACAAAACCCATTGGGCCGTCGATTCTTTTGAACACCATTATGGAAATGCATGGTACAAAGGCCGTTACTATAAAGCTTAATAAGAAAAAGGTGCTTCCTGGCTTTGATGAGATCAGGGGAGCCTCCATACTTCTTGTGGAGGATAACCAGATTAATCAGCTTGTGTGCCGTGAGTTGCTCGAAGGGGAAGGTTTTTGGGTGGATATTGCGGACAATGGTCGGATTGCTGTGGATATGGTATTTAAGGGGGCCTATGACGCCGTGCTTATGGATCTTCAGATGCCGGAGTTGGACGGTTACACCGCGGCAGAAGAAATTCGCGCAGGGGGGAATGGCAAGTCGGTTCCCATTATTGCACTGAGTGCCGATGTTATGGAAGGAACGCGGGAGCAGGTGCTTGCCGCAGGAATGAACGATTATATCACGAAACCCATTTATCCAGGAGAACTGTATGAAATTCTCGTCAAATGGATCGCTCCAGGTGAGCGACCGCGTTTCGTTTCCACGAGCATCGGGGCTGAAGCCTTTGATGATGAGTTCTCGACAAATTTAAAATCCTTTGATGTGCGTTCTGCCTTGCTTCGCATTGGTGGAAAACGGGAACTGTATCAGGAAATACTTGCAAAATTCAGGGACAGTTACAGCGATTTTATGAAAAAAATTCGTCCCTTGATAAAAGAGGGAGATCGCCGAACCCTCATGCGGCATTTTCATACTCTTAAAGGTGTTGCTGGGAATATTGGAGCGAATGATATTCATTTTATTGCCAAAACTTTGGAAGCCAAGTTGAAAACGGCGGAAAATCTTCAGGATGTAGGGGCGTTTGAGGAACTCCATACGCTCCAGGAAAAATTGGCTATTGCCATGAAGGAGATTGCATCTGTCCATGTTTGTAGTGATATGTTCGATGTTGTTATTCTGGAAAAAAAGGATCTTATTGAAAAAATAAACGATTTGGCTACGCTTCTAGACGGCTATGATTCGGAAGCGGAAACCGTAGCGAGGGGACTTCTCGCGACCTTGAATAATAGGGGATACGCTCCTCAGGCAAAAGATTTATTTTTAAAAATCAAACAATATGAATTTGAGGCGGCTTTGAATGTCTGTCGGTTACTATTGAATGATATAGATGGAGGGGAATAACGATGATATATTCTGTCCTAGTTGTGGATGATGTCCCTGAAAACATTGATGTTCTTAAGGGCATGCTAACAAACGAATACTATGTTAAGGTCGCTGTCAGCGGCTTTATGGCTTTGAAAGTCGCCGAAAAAACTGTACCGGATATCATTCTTTTGGATATCATGATGCCGGATATGGATGGCTACGAGGTTTGTGAGAAGTTAAAAGCCAATCCCATCACTCAGAATATCCCCGTGATTTTTGTCACTGCCAAGGATCAGACTGTAGATGAAATAAAGGGATTTGAGGTCGGTGCTGTTGATTATGTCACGAAGCCTATCAGTCCGTCCATTGTCAAGGCAAGGCTCAGTACACACCTTGCGCTGAGCAATCAGAACCGAGAACTGGAGCGATTGGTGACTCAAAAGACCAGTGAAATTAACCAGACCCGACTGGAGATCATCAAGAGGCTGAGTCTCGCTTCAGAGTATAAGGACAGTGAAACAGGACATCATATTGAACGTATGAGCCAGTATGCCTATCAGATCGCCGTCGCTTGTGGAATGGATATTGTTAATGCTAATCTTCTTTACAATGCGGCTCCCATGCATGATATCGGTAAAATTGGCATCCCGGAAGCCATCATTCTAAAACCGGGCCGACTTACGAAGGAAGAGTTTGATGTTGTCAAGACCCACTGTGAAATAGGGAGTCGGATTATTGGGGATCATACGTCCGAATTGTTGAAAGCGGCGAAAATCGTTGCGTTGCAGCACCACGAAAAATGGGACGGATCCGGTTACCCAGAGGGGTTGATCGGAGATTCCATTCACGTTTATGCGCAGATTATTGCGGTTGCTGATGTTTTTGATGCATTGACCAGTAAAAGGCCTTACAAGGAAGCGTGGGACTTTGATCGGGCGGTGGCGCTAATTAAAGAGGAGAATGGTCGGCATTTTTCTCCGGGAATCGTGGTGGCTTTTTTGAAAATTTTGGATGAAATTAAGGCAACAATGCTGAAATATTATGACCATTAAATTTTAGCGCTTATTGAGGTTTGATGTTCTTTGCTCGGCCAATTTCATTCCCGCAAACCAATTTTTAGGGGCTCCCTTATATAAGGGACTCTTTTTTGGGATCAAACAAGATATGAATTTTCCATCAATTTCAACGTCGCACCAGGTGGATGCGGTAGTTGTTCAATGCCGTGATTCCTTTGCCATCGCGGATTTCGTTGCCGAAATTGATGACAGCGAGGTACGCGTTCGGGTCAATTAATTTATCCTCAATGAGCATTTTGAAAAATGCCAGCAGATCTATTTTTCCTTTCCAATCGAGGCGTGGATTGACAAACGCGTAGTATGTCCAGTGGACGGGTGGGACAAGGTTCGGGTCGCCGTGATTTTTGAGGATGGTGATGTTGAATGGCTGTCCGTCGATGGTGTCACTTTTGAGGAAGGGTGCTGGCGGGAGGTTGTCGTTGCGAATCCAGATCATGATTTCATTGAGGAGGTGTTTGTCATCGGCGACATCTGTGGTGAGCCATATCTGAAAAGAGGAATTGCGGTGTCCGTAACCGTAGTGGGTGAACTCGAATTCCGCGGTGAGAGTATCGATGTCTTTGAGCGCGACGGGCATTTGGGGAGTGGAACTTTGGGGAGCCCAGGGGTTTTTGCCGTAAAGAATATCGGGGAAGGCGACAATTTCAGAACCCGCGGGCCATTCCCAGGCCCAGGCTACCGAGACAGATCCGTCTTTATTCGCCTGGATGCCGATTTCCTGACGATAGTCTTTGGTATTTCCCTTGTTCCAGACGTTGTTTTCCACATAGTATTCGCCCGTATGCTGTTGCTCCCAGTCGGTGGTGGCTGGGGTCTGATAATAGCGGTGCAGTTGCTGGAAATAGTTCTCGTTTTCGGTAAAGTGCGGACCCGCCTGGGTTTGGCTCCACAGTAGAAAGAAGGCGGTTCCAAACATTATAGATAAAGGCTGCATAGAAAAACTTCCTTCAGGGAATCCCCTCTAAAATTTTTTTTTCAGGGACCCATTGAGACAAGGGTTTCTTTCAACTGTTAATATACATTCTCAGATAATTTTAGGTAAGCAGAATGTGGATACAACTGAAAACAGGGCCTTCTCTCCTCAGTGTGTGTGATGACTAAACAAATTTTTATAAAATTCTATATTAACTAACCGTATGGTTAATAAAGCGAATTCTACCTCTTCGACATTGAATGAAGCCCGGCAGCGGATTTTGGATGCCGCTCTCGCTGAATTTTCCGAAAAAGGTTATGACGGTGCCCGCGTGGGTTCCATTGCCCAAAGGGCCGAGGTCAACAAGGCACTCATCTATTATTACTTCAGATCCAAGAATGAGTTGCTCCTGGAACTTCTGGAACGGTTTAGAAAGGATCGGCTTCAGGTGCGCGAAACGCTGATGCAGGAATCGGATGAGCGGGATTTTCCGGATCGGGTGGCGCGCGCGGATGTGGATTACTTGTTTTCCAGGCGCGATGTCTTGCGCGTTGCACTTATGGAGGATTTGAAAAGTCCTGCACAGGGTGGCGCTTTTTTAGAGCATTGGGTGTCGGGACTGGAAGAGGGCCGCAAGGTTTATGAGAAGCAGGGTTATTCTTTCCGCTATACTCCGAGAGTGCTCACCGCTCTGTTTTTTTATCAGCTTCTGCCAACGGTCGCTTTTGCAACCTTGGGAGAGGCCTTTGCGAAAAAAACGGGAATCGGGTTGGAACAGATTCGTCTGGAATTTCTGCAACTCGTGCGGGAAACGACGCAGCGGCATTATGATACGGTCTTTGCGAGTTCTCTTAAGGATGCTGCTCCCGAAGCGACATTTTTTGGTTCCAGAAAAAACAAGTCTGAACGCGATTTAAAAGCGGCTCCACTGCATTTGCAGACCAGCGCAGAAGAAAAAGCCGCTCTTATCGCAAAATATGTGGTCCATGGACGAGTCATTAAATTTCCTTTGAAAGAAAAAGCGAAAGTGGTCCTGCTGGAATATTTTTCAGAATTGTTTGATGTGCGCAAAATATATACGGAAAAGCAGGTGAACGAAATGCTTCGCGCCGTGGTTGATGATTATGCCAAAGTGCGTCGCTATCTGGTGGATTATGGTTATTTGGGGCGTCGTCCCGATGGAAGCGCTTACTGGTCGAGAGTTTAGGGCCCCTCTAAGGAGAAAAAATATGGATTCGGTACATCATCAGGGTGTGCAACCTGTCGGACGATTGCTTTTAAAGTATTCGATTCCGGCCATTGTGGGTTTTCTAGCAAGTGCGCTTTATCAGTTTGTGGATCGTGTTCTCGTGGGGCGCGGTGTGGGAACAGAAGCCATGGCAGCAGTCACATGCGCTTATCCACTCACCATTTTAGGAATGGGCTTCGGTTTGTTGCTTGGCACAGGTACAGGAAATCAGATCTCAACATTTCTGGGTAAGAACTTGCGCGATGAGGCGGAGAATGTATTGGGGCAATCATTGCGTTTAGCGATTGTGCTGGGTGCGGGCTTTGCCTTGATCCAGATTGTATTTGCAAGACCCCTGCTGTTTGCCTGTGGCGCAAGTGGCGCGGTTCTCGATATGGCTATCCCTTATTTGCGGATTACGGCCTTCAGTCAGATTTGTGTGATCCTCATTATTTCTATGGGAAATATTTTGCGAGTGCAGGGGCGCCCCGGACTTGGCCTCGTGTTTATGGGTTCGGGAAATATTCTAAATGCCATTTTGGCTACTGTCGCCATTTTTGTGTTGCACTGGGGAATTGTCGGGGCCGCGCTCGCGACTTTGGTGACAACTGTTCTGAATCTGATCGTTTTGCTTTGGTTTGTACAAAGTCGCCATAGTGTATTGCATATCCACAGTCAGTATCTGGTCAAGAACTTAAAACTCGCAAAATCCATTCTCAAGTTAGGGGCTCCTGTGCTCATGATGCAGGTGCTCGGGATGGTCACATTCCTTGTGGCCAATCATGGTGCTGCTGGCCTGGATGGCGCGCGCGGTGTCGCCGCTGTAGGTGTTTTCAATACAGTGTCGATTCTTCTGATTTATGGCCCTTTAGGCGTGGTACAGGCGATGCAGCCTTTGATTGCTTTTAATCGGGGGGCAGGGCGCATGGATCGTGTGCGCGATTTATTAAAGCGTGCGCTCATAGCAACGACCGTGATGGGAGTTGTATCCGCTCTGATTATCGCTTGTTTCCCGGAAGCGGTGGCGGGTCTTTTTACCCGGAACGACATGAAATTGGTGGATATTGTCGCCCAAGGGCTTCCCATTTTTATGGTATCTGTGGCTCTCTTTGGGGTACAGGGCACCGCCTCTCACTATTTTCTTGCTGTGCACCAGCCTAAAAAAGCGAGCCTGTTGCTTTTGGGGCGTCAGGTACTCGCGATTCCTTTGTTTCTGATACTGCCTAAGTTATTCGGCTTCCCGGGCCTTTATCTGGTTTCGGTGCTCTCTGATGTACCGATGGCCATACTTGCCGCCTACATGCTTCGCAAAGAATGGCGGGTGTTGAAACAAAATAATTGATGTTTTATTTCAGATGCACCATTTTTGTGGAAGCGATCACGTGTCCGTTAAAGCGGACTTGTACCCAGTAGATGCCTGAATGGAGCTGTTCCCGACCTATAGAAAGAGAGCTTTCTCCGACGGGTACTGTTTGGGAAAACGCAGCAATACGGCGCCCCTGTAAATCGAAGACTTCGATTTCGGCGAATCCCGCAGCGGGAACGTTTAAAATTTGCTGGGCGGCATTGTAGAAAATATTCTGAGCACCCCTTCCTTGTTGCGGAAATAAGGCGGTCGTCGGCCCTGTCCATAAAGTGACCCCCGCCACATCAAATTCGAATTGATCCACGTTGGGACCCCCGTCCGCATCGGTGGACGTGAGTTGAAGCGTGTTGAGTCCTTGAACGAGATCCACGGAAAGGCTTACAGAGTCCCATGTGGTCCAGGTGGCAGTGGAGGCAAAAGGCGCTGCGCCGAGGGAGGTCCCGTTGACAATGAGATTCATGTGCCGTGCGAGAGTGCCCCCATTGGCAAAGCGAATCACCAGGGTGGCAGCCCTCGCTGCAGTCGTTGCATTCAGATTCCAAAGCGCATCACTTTCCGCGCTGTTGGTGAAATTGTAGTAGCCGCTGTCAATCCAGCCCGTATTTTTTTCTTCGTAAACTCCCAGCCCTTGAGCGGGATATGCGGCATTCACGCTTGAAAGAATAGTGGCGGGGGTGGCAGCTTCGGCGGCCTTCGGAATAACCGTGATGGTTCCCGTAACAGAGTGGGCATCACCTTCGCCTCCGATGGTGGTAATCGTAAAGGTGTAATTGCCTGCTCTGGACGGTGTTCCGCTCAAGGTGATGGTGCTGTCCGTGGTATTCATGGATGCGGTAACTCCAGCGGGGAGATTCGTGGCTTGGGCACTCGTGCAACTGGTGTAGGTGTAAGCGATACTCACGATGGCGCTATTGAGAAGAATTGTCTGGTGGGAGGCTCCGGGTCCCACATAGGTGAGTGCGGGCCCGCTTGCGATAGTGCTTGATTCCACGAGCATGGAAACGGTTCCCGTATATTCGGAGCCATCATTTCCTTTCACAGTAAATTGAAATGAACCTTCGCCAGTGTAATTGGCGGTGGGCGTAAAGCGAACTGTATAACCATCGGACAAAAGCGTTACACTTCCGTTGACCGCATTGGCTACGGTATAAGCGGGCGAAACGGCCTGGAATCCTTGAGTGAAAATTCTGAGGTCTACGCCAGTATCACTGTTTTGGAGAACGCTTGCATGGGTAGTGCCTAACCAGTTGATGTACTTCTCGATCAGGGCGTAACCATCACTTCCAAGGGTCATCGCATCATCGCTATTCAGGTTGCTCCCGGTCGCCGATTCCCAGAAATCAGGCATCCCATCGTTATCGGTATCCGTTCGCTTGGTTCCACTGTGGATGGTTCCGTAACCATTGTTGTCCAGTCCTGTTTGTGTCTGACTGGTATAAAGCGATGAAGGCCCTCCTTTCAAGGAGTTGACCTGCGCCCAGATCAGGGAATCCATGGGGTCGTAGGGAAGCGTTCCGCTCTGCGATGTGACGAGACGAAAAGCAGTGGCAGGGCTGTATACAGGATTGCTGGCGGTGACTGTGGACCAGGGGGCAGTCAAGACAGTGCCTTCTCCCTGATACCAGTAAGGGGTGGTTGAGGTTCCGTTAAGTGTCCCCTCTTTGTCGGTGTCCACTAAGTTACCGCTGTAGTAGATGGTTTGATTCTTGTCGACTTGAAACCACGTATTTCCACCGGTCGCTGGCCCGTATATAAAATAGTTGTTGACGATATCGTGTTTGAAACTGGTGCTCGTGTGGGTCGTATACCCCGCTTCGTAGTTGTAAAGAATATTGTTCACAAAAACGGTGTTTGTCTTGGCGAGCGGGTTTCGATTGTGAGAATTGACAAAGGCATTGTAATACCACGACCAGTCGCTGCTCACGGATTCACAATGGGCTCCGAATTGTTGATAAATCGGGTCTGCAATGAGGCTGTACTGAATGGTGATGTTCGTAACCGGATAATTTTGCCAGTCATCGCTCACGCCACCGATATTATTCCAAGGCGCAAATTCGATGGACATGTGGTCCAGTATAATATTGTGAGCGTTGTACAAATTAATCGCCACATCTCCGGTCGATGCGGTTTCGCTCCCTGGCCGAATTCGTAAATAGCGCATGATGATATTGGACTGCTTACCGGTGGAAAGTTTTCCTGCCCGGAATCCAATCCCTTCGCCTGGGGCTGTTTGTCCCGCAATGGTGATATTGCTTGAGATAGAGACGGCTGTTTTCAGATTGATGTAACCACCCGCGTCAAACACCACGATTCGATTGGGACTACTGACGGCATCCCGGAAAGATCCTGTACCGGAATCATCCAGGTTGGTCACATGATACACCGTGCCCCCGCGCCCTCCTGTGGCCGCACTCCCAAACCCCAGCGCTTCCGGGAAGGCGAGAGGGGAGGCTGCGTTTATCACGCTTACAAAGCCGAGAACGACCAGACTACATAGAAATGGATGCATCATAAAACACTCCATGAGAGCTTTTTTTACACTCTGTAATTTACTTTCTCCAGAGTCTTTTTCTTGGGGTTTCTTATTTTTACCGTTGTCTGGGGACTTCTTTTTCAATGTTCAACTCAGTTTGGGACACATTCGTTAAAATGCAGTCGGAATGATTATGTCCATGAACAAGATCCATTTCGAAAAGCCCCTTTTCTGAGTCCTCTGTGCAGCCTTTGGCCTAGATGCTAGAGCCGTACCTTACACCCAACCAATCTTAATGGTTCCATCGTGTTTAATTTAGATGGACTTACACACCTATAACACACAACTATGCTTGTTACACGGATATTACACGGAACTACTCTTCTCCCTATTCTTAGTTGGATTCAGAGGAATATTTTTTCATGGGTAAATACTCATGGTCACCTCTAAAAATTCTTTTTCTGCCAAATTGGCTGTGGCACATCGCCATAGTTCGTTGCTCAAAGTGGCGAATAACACCATTATTAGCCACTTTTCGCGCCTGCTCTGGCTCGGCCTCGCTCAATTTTGCGGTCGCAAACCAATTTTTAGAGGTGCCCTAATAAAGGAAGTTCTATGAAAATCCGAATTCTTACAAGAAGTGTTCTCATCCTACTTTTTGCCGGGGCAATGTTTGGGGCATTTGCAGCAGAAGGGGACGCTTACACTTGGCCAACGTATTCGTCCAAGCTAAATTACAGCTTCAAAGACGCTGGGATTACTTATAGCAAGCCCACAAAGGACGTCAGCGGAACCTGTGTGAATGCAGCAAAAAGCGCAAATGGAGTTTACCATGGGAATTATTGGGCATTCTATCATGGAGCCAATAAGAATTCGCTCGTTACCGAAGCTTCGATTACACCCATGCTTGCGCGTTTTGACAAGGATTTTTCTTATATAACCGATACTTTGGGCTGGCCACGCGATAGCCGTGTAAAGGATGGTTACTACAGCTCTATTTATTTGTATGGTTCTGATGCCTGCACAGGCTCTAACAGCCCTTTGGATAGTGGTGGTTGGCAGTCTTCGATCGATGGTTATCCTGCTGTTGCCGCCTCTTTTTATCCTGTTTACAGCTATGATCCTAATTGCCCATACGGCGACAAGGTAAGCCAGCAAGGCGCCATGATCCACGAAGGCATCCATGCCATTCTTACCAATCTGGGAGCCGCGCACGTGCATTGGTTCCAAGAAGGAGGCAACACCTGGCTTCAGCAAGAAATGGAAGTGCGCCGCAGTACTGCAACTCAATATTCCGGTATGGGATTCTTGAATGTGGGTAATTTGATGGCTCCGTTTGTGCCTATTGAAAGCTATTCTGGCTGGCTTTTGGACGGCTCTTTTGGCGGCCCTGGCGCAGAAGGCGTGGATGCTGGCCAAGGGATATGCAATTGGCGCAAAACTTTGGGCGGTGTGCAGTATGGCAACTTGTTCCCGACTTTCCTCGGCCTCTGGGTTGCGGAAGGTGCTGTGCCTTGGATTTGGGTGAGCATTCCCAACTATAACGGTCAATACATTCTGGAATCCATGGCTGCGGCAATTGGTGGTAGCGAAGTCCGCAGCATTATTATGGAATATCGCGCAAAACTCGCCATGCTCGACATGAAAAAATGGTCCGAAGAAATGCGCTCGCTCCTCAATCAACAGGTAGGAGGCTCTATCGGTTGCGAATGGACTCCTTGCGCTGTCAATAATGTGGCTTCCTGGACGGTGACGCCGTACGTTGTGACAACGGAAAGCAATGGGGTTTTAACTCCTGAAGCCCGCACCACTCCAGGTTGGTCCGGAGCGAACGTAATTCCGCTGACCATTAATTCGGGAGCGACGCAAGTGAAACTTTCCCTCCAAAATGCAAGCACAAGCATGGGGCTTCAGATTGCTTATCGTGCAACGGACGGAACTCCGATTTATAGCACGCCGATATTTGGCAATAATCAGGTGGTCCTCAATTTAAGCAAAGCTCCTCAAGGAAATGTCGTGTTTGCTATTATCACTAACACCGATTATGATTATGTAGGAGACGTTACACGCACCACACATCACTCTTATCAATTAAAACTTGATGCCGGTATTTCTGCCAAAGCAGACCCCTATACAAAATGGTATGACAATTTCAATCTGGACTATGATTGGGATAACGCAAAAATTGTCACCTCTACAAATTCTTCGTCTTCTGTAACTTCAAATTCTTCATCTTCCGGTACAAGCTCTTCGTCTTCTGTTGGCTCTGCAACGACAATTACGTACAACGTAAATATTCCTATTTCTAATGATTACAGCGGGACTTCTATAAATGTGGACTTTGATCCGATCGCTTCCGGGCTTGGAATTTCCGCATCAGAAATTACAGCGTCGATGATTCAGGGTGTCAATGCAGACGGCTCCTTATCTACCGGGAATACGGCGGCTGGTGATGCGGGCCATTGGTTCGCAGCAAATGGTGATGTTGTAAGCTGGAATGAAACGACGGCTTACATTTTTGCCGAATGGACTATTAGTTCAAAGACTGTAAAAATTGGACATTACCCAAACAAAGTCTTGGATGGTGAAACTTATGTAGTTCGCCAAGCGGTGAGTTCTGGTACAAAGCAAATGATTGTTGAATATAAAGTTTCTATCGGTACGACGACTATCGCCGAGGGTTTTACTGATTGGAGGAAGGATCTGGACATTGCTTATAAAAATGGACTCATTTTAGCGAATTACAATGTGGAAAAGGCTGGCAAGGTAAAAGTCGCTATCTACACAGGCTTCGGTGCCTTAATTCAGAATGTGGTAAACGAATATCAGCCTATCGGTACTTATTCCAAGCAA
Organism: Fibrobacteres bacterium CG2_30_45_31; assembly: GCA_001873075.1. Taxonomy (GTDB): domain Bacteria; phylum Fibrobacterota; class Fibrobacteria; order Fibrobacterales; family Fibrobacteraceae; genus UBA1313. The sequence continues at coordinate 16,456 of MNYL01000192.1, forward strand.
ATAGACTTGAAAGCGATGGGCTTGCCAAAGGGCGTCTATCTCATCAGACTCTCTTATCCGGGGCATTCTGAAACGCGGGCGTCTATCTCTTCCTATAAATAAGTAGCCTGATATTTTCTTTCTTCATATTAAGGGCTCTCGAGAGAGACGAGAGCCTATTCTCGTTGATGCTATTGCCATTCCAGTGGGCTCCAACTGGCAGTAAAACTGTCAGTACGTTGCTCGAACCTCATTGCGCATTTTTCATCATCCGAAACGGAAAAAAATCAAAAAAAACATCAATGAAACGCTATTTACACGGTTAATTTGAGATACTTGAATCTTTAAATAATGCCCAAAGTATATTCGCAAACATTGAGGATTTTATGCGACTTCGTTACACGAAAATGGTATTGATTTTTTTGTCCCTGATTATTTTGTCTTGTCAATCGGATTCCACTAGTGCAGATGAATTGTATAGCAGTCAAAACGCTGGTTCTTCATCATCAGATACATCGTATTCTAGCGAAGCTTACCGCAGTTCGTTTGCTGGATCTTCTTCAAGCTCAGATGATTTATACTCCAGTGCAACGGTTGGATCTTCTTCAAGTTATACTATATCCAGTAGTGCGGTGGTAGGGTCTTCCTCTTCTATTTCTACAGGTTCTACACCGATTTCGTTTTTGAAAGCGATGAATAGCAATCTTTTTCAGGATATAATCTTCAGGTTGCAATCGGACAGTTCTTATATTGCGGATGTTGCTTACGAAGTCGATCTCAGTCGCATTATTCCCACATTTACCTACAGCGGAAAGGTAAAAATGGGGGATGTGCTACTTAAAAGCGGAATCACATCGGTAAATTTCTTGAATGAAACGATCCTTCAATTCGATGGCAAAACGGTGAAATTCCATGTGGTACGACAATATACCATTCCGACACTTCATATCAATACTCAAAATAGTGCGGAAGTCGCCTCTGACACGGAATATGTCAGATGTTCTTTGATCCTTGATGGAAAGAATAGGTATGCAGATTACTCCGCAACCGATGTGGCGATTCGGCAACGGGGTAATTCCTCGCGCACTTATTATGACAAGAAACCTTATCGTTTGAAATTAGGCTCCAAATCGGCTCTTCTTGGGTTAAAAGAAGACAAAGATTGGGTCCTTCTGGCCAATTACCGAGACCCTACAAACTTTATGAATGCCGTTGTCTTTGATATGGCTCGCTATATGGAATTGCCCTATACCAATTCGAATCGATTTGTGGAGGTGTATCTCAATGACATTTATATCGGCATGTACCAACTCACAGAACAAATTGAACAAGGAACAAACCGAGTGGCTGTGGATGAGGCCACTGGAGTGCTCTTGAATCTTGATCTTGACGATGGACCGGAACTTGCCTCCAGTGCAGGCAATAATTTTTATTCAAGCGTTTATGAATTGCCGGTCTGTGTTAAAAATCCAAAGAATCAGACGTCTGCTCAGCTCGATGCTATCAAAGCGGATTTTGCAGTGCTCGAAAATCACATAAAAAATGGTGAATACACAGCACTTTCCTCACGCCTTGATATTCAATCTTTCATTGATTTTCTCCTTATTCAGGAATTAACAAGGAATGTCGAATTGGTCAGCCCTCGGAGTATGTATATGTACAAAAGTTCTGACAACATTTACCATTTCGGTCCTGTTTGGGATTTTGATGGGGGCTTCGCCTTTGATTGGGCTTCTATGTCAGAGGGACATGAATATTTTGGCAGTCAATCGTGGTTGATGGGGTCTTCTAATCCAGCCGCTCATCCTCTGGACGCCTACGATAGTATTCCTAGATTTTTTGTAGATCTCTTTGCCAATGAGGATTTTGTGGCGGCATACAAATCGCGTTGGAATAAACTAAAATCAGGAATTCTGGAATATACGTTTGCAAAATTGGACGATTATGTGCGGCATTGTGATTCTGCGGTGGTCAATAATGCTAAAAAGTGGCCGATTGGCAAAGATCCTGATACAGAAATACAACGGATGCAATCTTGGTTGACGGAGCGTATTTCGAGCTATTCCACGGTGGTAGAAAGTTATTGAAGGCCCCGTCCTTTATGGACAGAGCCTTTGGGGTTAAATTCTAAAATTTATTTCACGTTTGCAATTCTTGCAGAGGTAACGATGCTTCCGTTAAAACGAACTTGTACCCAATAAACGCCTTGGGGGAGCCTTTCTTTGCCGGTGGTGAGTTGGGTTTCCCCAGCAGACACGCTTTTTGAGAAGCTCGAAATGCGGTGTCCCAGTAAATCAAACATGTCCATTTGCACAAAACCAGGGATGGGTGCGCTTAATAATTCCTGTGTGGGATCGTAGAATATTTTTTGGAAATCAGCTTGTTGCAGAATTATTGTCGTGCCTGTATCTGATTCATCCCATAGAGTGACACCCGCGACATCAAATTCAAACTGGTCCATATTCGGGCCACCATCGGCGCCCATCGAAGCCAGCTTCAGTGTATTCAAACCTTCGACGAGAGTGACACTCAGGCTCACAGAATCCCATGTGGTCCATGTATTGGTTTTTGCAAAAGGAGCAGCCCCCATGGAAATCGCGTTTAAGGTTACATCCATGTTTCGTGCAGCAGTACCTCCGTTGGCAAAGCGAATGACGAGCGTGGCGTTGCCCGCTGTGATCGCTTTCAATTTCCAGAGAGCATAACTGTCTGTACTGTTTGTAAAGTTATAATAGCCACTGTCAATCCATCCCGTGTTCTTTTCTTCGTACTCGCCAAATCCATCGGCAGGATAAGCGGCGTTCACGCTTGATAAAAGGGTTGTGGGTACGGAAGTGGTTGTCGCCCTTGCTACGACTGTGAGGGTCCCCGTTTGTGTTGTTGCATCCCCTTCTCCGCCGATGGTTGTAATCGTGAACGTATAGGTTCCCGCTATCGTTGGCGTTCCGCTGATGCGGAGTGTAGCACTTGCCGTGTTGAGTGTTGCTGTGACACCGTTCGGGAGGCCTGTAGCTTGAGCACCAGTACAGTTCGCGTAAGTGTAAAAGAAACTTTCAATGGTATCCCCGAGGAGAATGGTTTGAATTGCGGCTCCCGTGCCATCTTTTACAAGTTTCGGATATGGAGTGGCTCCCACGAGTTCAATATCAGGTGTGGGAGCTTTGGCAATACCAGCACCGAGCCAGAATCCAAGATGAGGTGGTTGATTGTAGGCTGTGTTCTGCCAGGACATGGCGAGACGATAAACAGGGTCGTGGGCGAGTGTGTAAAGACGGTGTGTCGTAGGGATTGTCGTCGTGTACAGGTAAAGTTTGGAAGCATTGTCATGAACGATCACTTCTTCGCGCCAGTCGCCCAGAATATCGCCGCTGAAGTTGGGTGTCGCCTTCGTTGAATTACAGGAATACCCATTCAAGGTAAGTAATGCCGTATTTTTGCTTGTGCTGCTGTTCCACTTGCTGATGGTAATATTATCTAACAGTTCATCGAGCAAGTCGCCGTCCCAGTAAACGCGAAAATTATAGGCCGGGCGGGAAGAAGAGAGCACCGTACCACTTTTGGAATAGGTATTGTAATTTGCCCCGGACCACATTTCATAACCTGCAGAGGTTGAATCCACATCGCCGGCTACGCCGCGCCCGTTATCGGTTCCCGTTTTGACTCCCCAGAGAATTTTTCCCGTTTTTGCATCATGCAATTCAAAACCATATGCCGCTGAGGTTTCTTCATGAACGCTCCATACTTCCAACCCTGCGTTATTCGGGTCCATATCTCCTAGGTGCATTGCATCACCATGGCTGAGTCCCGTGCGGTACATGAATGTGCCATCATGATCAATGGCGCAGGCCCCTTCAATAATCTCATCTTTGCCATCGCTATCAACATCGCCTGCGGTAACGCTATGGTGCCCTTGTCCGTAACATTCTGAACCTTTGGTTGCCGCATTGTAATACCAGCGCTGAGAAAGTGTTTTGCCATCCCAGTCATAGGCAGTGACGGCCATGCGGGTGTAATAGCCGCGCTGAAAAACCATGCTGGGTTTCACACCATCCAAGTAAGCGTTGGTCGCAAGAAAACGATCGACGCGATTTCCGTAGGAGTCCCCCCAGCTGGAAACCGTGCCACGCGCAGGATTGTAGTTGACGGTCGCCATTTCCTTGCCGGTTTCTCCATTGAAAATCGTAAGATATTCGTTGCCACTCAGAATGTAGCCGCTGGAGTTGCGAAAGTCTTTGCTGTCATCATCAGAGGCGGCGGGACCCGTGCTGAGGTAAGTTCCTGTGCCATCTTTGGTGCCGGGGGCGGTTTTTACGGCAAGCTCTGCTTTGCCATCGGAATCGTAGTCGCCAACCAACATTTGTGTGTAATGCGCTCCCGCACGAATATTGACACCGAGATCAATGCGCCAGAGTTTGGTCCCATCCAGTTTATAGGCATCTAAAAAAACATTCCCTGTATAACCTTTGAGTGAATTGTCCTTGGAATTGCTCGGATCCCATTTGAGGATTAATTCATATTCTCCATCCCCATCCAGATCTCCCACAGCAATATCATTGGGCGAGTAAGTGTAGCTTCCGCTGGTATTTGTGCCTCCCGCGGGGCGATCCAGATTGATGGTAAGTGCCTGGCTTGCCCAGACATCAACCGTCTTGTCTCTGGAGCTTTCCACACCATTAATGACAGGGCGTACCGAATAAGCAGACGATGTGGTGCCGGAAGCATCCGTATAGTTGCTCGCTCCAGTAATCGTGGAAACATTAATTTTTGTCCCATCTCTGTAAAGATTAAATCCAGTGGTGGCTGCATCTGTGCCAAGGATACGCCAACTGAGAAAAACGCCTCCCGAAACTTTAATGGCAACAAGGCCGCGATCAAGATTTTCCATCTGCCTCGTTGCAAAAGAAAGCCCGAAAACCATCAATATGGATACCACAAATAACCCAACTCTCATAAAAACTCCTTGTGAGCCCTAATTTCAATTCTGTATACAAAAGATATTGTGAAAATGGAAGATCGTCTCTATTCTGTTTTTTTTGCGTTGTCTCTGAACAACGGTAAATTATCCCCACTAAGGCATTTTGTTTTGGGTCTGTCTATGTTATGGAAAGTCGTGAACTGTTCACTAAGGGTTACATGTGATTACGAATAAATTAAAGAATTTTTCCCTGGCGGGCCTCTCTATAAATCAATTTAGTGTCAGAATGGCTTTGATTCTTCGTCGCTTCTCATGCCGGATTCCGCCTGATCAATTTGGTTTTATTTCTTGCAAATCAACTTTCAGAGGTGCCCTTGCATTACTTTCCGCTGGGGGCTTGGTGTTGGCAGCAACTCCCGTAATCACGGTAGATTTCGATCAAAGTGGCAGACAAATGAGCGAAGTCACAGAATCCAATTATACCCCATGGGTGGTGACAGGAGTTACTTCTGCCGATACGACTTTGGAAAATGTGAAAATTACCATTTCAAAGTCAGGGAGCGCAGGTACGGCACTTGCGACCAATTGGTATAAGACCGGGGTCCAGTCTCCTTACTATGCAAAACTTGTGTGCGATGGTATCTATGTCGCAGACGGCAATTCCGGCGGGGCCATTCAGCTCCAATTTGACAATCTCCCTGCGGGGACGCACACGCTTTTAACGTACCACAATAATGTGGACAGTCCAGATGCTTACACCTTCAGCAAGGTCGATGTCTCGGTCAATGGTATCAAGCAGGAGACCATCACGCCGACGACCCGGGCGACTTCCACAGCGGAAGCTGCCACTTCTTTTGTTTCGTTCACGGTGGCTGCTGGCGGGAGAGCCACCATTCTCTATACGCCTTCTTCTTCAGCGACTTTCAAAAACGTGCTAATCAATGGTTTTGCTCTCAATGTGGTGAATAGTGCAAAACAGGCACAAAATCCTTCACCTGCAAATCTTAACGATCATGCGGAAGCAACGAGCGGAACTTTGACTTTGAGTTGGAATGCGGCGAGTGGGGTTAGTTCTCACCAAGTTTATTTCGGCACGGATTCCCTTGCGCTTACGACAGCGACAACCCTCAGCAGTTATTATCAAGGGTCACAGACAGGAACTTCATTTAATGCTTCCGGTCTTTACATAGGAAATACTTATTTTTGGCGTGTGGATGAAGTGGACGCTTCGGGCACGGTGACTTTAGGGAATGTGTGGCGATTCCGCATTGCTCGTCTTGCCTTTGAGGGGGCTGAAGGCTACGGTCGTATGGCTCGCGGGGGTCGTGGCGGTCAAGTGGTTTATGTGACGAATCTGAACGATTCAGGCACAGGAAGTTTGCGCGATGCGGTTGAAAATGATATAGGGCCTAGAACTATTGTTTTCAATGTCGCGGGAGTGATTGCGCTTCAATCCCGGCTTTCGCTGAGTAGTTCATACGTTACGGTGGCGGGGCAGACGGCTCCAGGCAAAGGCATTACTATTCGAGCGGCTCCTTTTGGAATGAGTGGTGGATCGGATAATATCATCCGTTTTCTCCGCGTACGTCTTGGTGCCGGACAGACGTATGACGGTATGGGCATGGCGGGGAGCAACTTTTCCATTTTGGACCATTGCTCCATTAGTTGGACCATTGATGAAGCCTTTAGTTCCCGTAATTCAAAAAATGTGACATTGCAACGGACCTTGATTTCGGAAGCCTTGAATATTGCAGGTCATCAGAATTATCCCGCAGGGACCGCTCACGGCTATGCGGCTACCATTGGTGGTGACATCGGTAGCTTCCATCACAATTTGCTCGCGCATAATGAGGGGCGCAACTGGAGTATGGGAGGAGGCCTTGATGGTGATGGTTATTATGCGGGCAAACTCGATATTTTTAATAATCTCGTCTATAACTGGGGCGGTCGTGCTACGGACGGTGGCGCAAACCAAGTGAACTTTGTGAATAATTATTATAAAGAAGGTGATGCGACGAGGTTGCATAGTATGTTGATCGCAAATCTTGAAGGCAAAGGACAAGGCTCGCAGAGTTATTATTATTCGGGCAACGTTTTGCAGGCGGCATCGGGGAGCTTTACTTGCGATGGAACGAATAACGAATGTGGTCGTGCATACACGATTGCAGAGACCCAAGTGCTCGATTGGACTCTTTGGGTAAACAAACCATTTTTCCCCTCGTATGCGGCCATTCAGACGGCGAAGCAGGCTTATAAAGACGTTCTTTCCGATGTGGGCATGAAAATGCCTGTATTGGATGATCACGACACGCGCATTATTAAGGAAACCAAAAATAGAACCTATACCTACACGGGAAGCGTCTCTGGATTGGAGGGCCTTCCCGATGATGAAGATGATGTGGGTGGGTATGAAAGTTATCCATCCGTCTCTTGGGCGGACTCGTATGACACCGATCGGGATGGGCTCCCGAACTGGTGGGAAAAAATGTTTGGTCTGGATACAAATTCGACTTCGGGCGATTTCTCTAATGCCAATAAAGATCGCGACGGCACAGGCTACACAGAACTGGAACGCTTCTTAGAATGGCTCGCCACTCCGAATTACAAATTTGACGGAACGGAATCCCAGGTTATTGATCTCAGCGCTTTTACCAAAGGTTATGACAATGGAACGTATTCATTAGTCTCTGTTCCGAGTCATGTGACGGCTTCCATTTCGGGAACCAAACTCACGGTCGCCTTACAATCCAGTTTTGGAGGTGCTGCCTACATCACCTGGAAAATAATGGATAGCGCGGGCGATACCTTTACACGCAGAATCGGGATTCGCGGGGATGCCGCAGCCTCGGTATCCGCTCCCACGCTCACTAAATGTGGTGCTGGCAGCTCTTCGCAGTCTGTCCTCAAGGATAGTGCCATTACCGATTTCTGCTATACATGGACTGGGGCAACCACCGTCTCTGTAGCAGGTTTCCCTTCCGGGATCGGGATCAGCATTGATAATGCGGCTCAAAAGGTAAATATAAGTGGTTATGCGCAAGATGACTTAGGTGCTTATCCATTTACGGTGGTCACTGTGGGTGGTACTTCAGAAGTCACGAAAAAAGGAACCATTACGATTATGGAATCTTCAACGGCGCTGAATATTCTCTCGGCACCTCGCATTATCCCTTTGATCACCTCTGATTATATCTATGTGTCTGGATTGCATCCCAATACAGAGCTTGTGATAACTGATATGAGTGGAAAACATTTATTAAAACGTAAAGTTTTGGGTGAATTTTCCGGAGAAACCCAAATGGATTTGCGCGATTATAAGGCGGGGGTCTTTTTATTAACGATTCAGGATTCCGGTAAACGCAGCGTTTTCAAAATTACGAAGCAATAGTTTCTTTCATCACCATCAAAACGCCTTTGCCTGTATTTGCATTTGCCGGGGGTGTTTTTCTACCAAGGTACGCCACCCAGATTCTGTGTCGCCATACGTCCCATTTCGGCCCCGGCCATCAATGCTTTTTCAACATTTCTCGACTGGTAGTATTCGCTGGTAAAACCCGCTTGATAAGCATCGCCGCAGCCTGTAGTATCAACAACTTTATCTACGGGCAACGCTTTTTGAAAATGGGGGACTCCCTTTTCAAAGGCATAACTCCCCCCCGATCCGCAAGTTAACACTATCAGGGATTGATATTCTTTTGACAACCGAAGCAGATCATCGTATTGCTTTTCCGTACCGCCAAAATAGGCGATATCCACTTTCCCTTTTCCAGCTTCTAAAAGTTCATAGGTATCAAAATGAAGATAATCGACAACCAGAAAATTATCTTTACTTTTCTGTCGCAAGGTCGCCTCATAATTGCCGCCAGTAGCATGAGTGGACCATATTTCGTAAGCTTGAATAAATTGCCAATCGGATTCACTAAGTACAAATTCACCATATACTCCATTTTTCCATGCGCCCTCTACGCCAAAACGTTCGCCTTTTTCATCATTCACAATTTGATTACAGGCAGTTATTCCTGCGAGCCGGTAAAGATGCGACACGTTTACTTGATTTTTCTCCAGTAACTTCCTGATATCCTCGCCGGCAACATCGATACCAACGGCTCCAACAAATGCAGTCTCATGCCTTAATTGCTTAAACCGAATGGATTGATTGAGAGCATTGCCCCCTGCAAAGTATTTTTTTTGTTGTGGAAAGAAATCCATAGCGGCTACTGTAAAACAGGCGACTTTCATTTTTACCTCAATAGAACAAGTATTAACCTATAACGGTAGAAATTATTTGAAGTGTCTGAGACTACATTTTTTTAGTGAAAAAGAATTTCCGCGTTCTCTATTCACGAAAAACATCGTTTTGAATTTGGTTCGACAAGTATCCATCTCTTTTCGCTCTGTCATAGAGGAATTTGTATATAAAAATTCTTTTTTTGTTGGTTTGCCTCCCTTTAATGGCACTTGCACAAAATACCCTTACCGCGGCAGTCAGATTGCCATCGCAGGCACCAATGAGGTCATGGTGGATGGCGATTATTTATGGTACACCGACACTTCTGGGACAATAGCAAATAAATTTTTACATATGGACACGCTTTTTTATGCGTCGTAATTCATTTTGTTGACGTTTTATCCATGACTTTTTTTAGTTTTTCTGCCATGGGGGGCATTTGATTTTATTTTAAGCAGGTCTTATGGCCGTTAATGGCTAGTTATAATCGATGGGTATAACCACAAGGATTGTCTATGACATCAATGATACGGATAAAAACAACTACGTTATTGTGGCTATTGATAAGTATTCCTTTGTTTGCCGCAAATGTTGGAATTGATCTCAGTAGCGAAAAACAAAAGATCACAGGCTTTGGTGGCATGAATTTTCCGCGTTGGATTGCAGATCTTACTGAGGCGCAGGCAGACAAAGCTTTTGGTGTGGGCGATGGCAAAATAGGTCTTTCTGTTTTGCGTATCAGTGTTGCTCCTGTGGAAAGTGACTGGAGCAAAGAAGTGACTACCGCTAAACGTGCGGTAAGTTATGGGGCTTCCGTATTTGGGACCCCTTGGTCACCTCCTGCTTCCATGAAAACTAATGGTAACATCGTAAAGGGTGAACTGAAGACGAGTTCCTATGCTGATTATGCTACATACTTATCAAAATTTGTGAATTACATGAGTACAAATGGAGTGGATTTGTATGGAATTTCCATTCAGAATGAGCCGGACTGGTTACCTGATTATGAATCCTGTGGCTGGAGTGCGACTCAGATTTACAATTTCATCAAAAACAATGCGGGTGTTATTCCCACAAAGGTTATTGCTGCGGAAGGGTTGGGCTTTAACAAGGCTCTTACCGATCCTGTTTTAAATGATGCGACTGCTGCGGCAAATATTGACATTGTGGCGGGGCATTTATACGGAACCACTCCTTCTGATTATCCGCTTGCCCGTAATAAGGGTAAAGAGATTTGGATGACGGAACATTACACTACCAGTGATATCAGCGCGAATTTATGGCCGGAAGCACTTGAGGTGGGCAAAGAAATTCATAATGGCATGGTGAGTTATTATAACGCTTATATCTGGTGGTATATCCGCAGAAGTTACGGCTTGATCACAGAAGATGGCAATGTCTCAAAAAGAGGCTATGTGATGAGCCACTTTTCAAGATTTGTGCGTCCGGGTTATGTGCGTGTAGATGTTAACGCCACGCCGGCCACCAACGTTTTAGCTTCCGCTTACACCAAAGATGGCAATCTGGTGGTTGTCCTCACCAACTCGAACTCTTCTACCAGTAACTTAACGTTTGATATAAAAAATGCAACGACTAGTGTTACTTCTTTCAAAAAGTACACAACGTCTTCGAGCAAGAATGTCAGTGATGATGGTTCTGTTGCGGTAACCAATGGAACGTTTAGCGTATCGCTGGATGCCTCCAGTATCACCACCTTGGTTTTCACTGCCCCTCTGGGGACACCCACTGTGGCTATTACTGCGCCTGTGAGTAACGCAAGTTATGAAGCTCCCGCTACAGTTGAAATCGCAGCCACTGCGACTGACCCCGATGGCACCATCTCCAAAGTGGAATTTTATAACGGAACGACCAAATTAGGGGAGGATGCCACATCGCCCTATACATATTCCTGGACAAATGTAGCTGAAGGCTCCTATTCCATTACGGCGGTCGCTACAGACAATGAGGGTAAGACGGCGACATCATCAGCGGTAACTATTCAAGTCCATATTCCCCAGGCTCCCTATAGTGGCACATCATGGACAATTCCGGGAACCATCGAAGCTGAAAATTTCGACGTGGGCGGTGAAGGTGTAGCTTATCAGGACAACGAAACAGAAAACAGGGGCGGAGCCTACCGCACAGACGAAGGGGTTGACATTGAAGGGGATGCCACCAATGGATACATGGTTGGCTACACAATTACTGGTGAATGGCTGGAGTACACGGTGAACGTGGAGAATGCGGGTACCTACATATGGAAAGCCAACGTGGCCTCCGGCGGTTCCACAGGAGCCTTCCATCTGCTTATTGACGATGTTGCTATCACGGACACCGTTAGCGTTCCTAACACTGGCAGCTATACTACTTATACCACTGTGACCGATACAACCCCGGCTCTTACCGCTGGTAACCACGTTATGCGTCTTGTGGTGGACGGAGACTACTTCAACATGGACTGGATCACCTTCTCGAATGGAACTGTTTCCATTAAACCGGAATTAGCGGACAAATGGTTGCATAATTCGGGAACTTACCAGGTTTATAATCCTCTGGGAGTGTTTCTCGGCTCTGTAAATCTCGCTGCAGGGGAAAGCATTGAGAAACAAGTCGGGCGACTGACTTCACAATCCGGGACATTCCTCGTTAAAGCAAAAAATAGTAGTAAGTCCTATTTGATCCACGTCCGTAAATAGTCGTTCCTTAAGAAGTCTGTCAGCCCAATAAAATCAAAGGAAAATGATTAAAAATACAGTCAAAAATATGCAAGTTTTGTATTGTAGTGTCAAAATCCTTGCAGATAATTTGTATGTATCAACCATTCAGAACAACCCCCCTAGCGTACTCTTTTTCCCAGACTGGAAGAACAGCTTGACAGAAAACATCAGGGACTCCCCGGATTCTCATCCCGGACGTGCCAAAAAAAGCAACAGCTATTATCAGAAAAGGAAACTACACAACCTGTTTTGTAAGCGCGCAGGCATAGAGCCGACAATCGGGCACCTGAAATCGGATTACAGGCTGGGACGCCATTTTTAGAGGTGCCCTTATTTCTTTCGTTCCGCGTCAATCTCCTTTCTGCATTTTATTTGATCCAAACGATACGTGCTGCTTTAATGTCTAGGGATCAATTTCCCGTAGCTTCGTGCGTGGGTAGTTCTTTGTCCGGCTTTGAGATTTTTGAAATCAGTAATTTAGCGGTTTCAGCCCATTTTTTTGACGTCAAAAAAATCCTGCAATGGATAGACCTTCTTATGGATGAATTGACAATGAAAGTTTAGTTCCTCCCTTAAATACTCGTTTTTTTAAGAGGTATTTTAAGAACTGTAAAATCGCTTAGTGGGGCGGGTGGCCCTGCTTATAAAGGGTAGCCCTATGGGTGTTTCAAAAGTTTTGGCAATTACGGCTGTGGTGTGCTTGAATGCGTTTGCGACAACCAATCAATTCCGTGGCGTTAATTGGGCTGATAAGCGAGATAACTTCGTTTCGGATGTACTCTTAGTGTCTGGAATCTCGTTTACTGATACTTATGAATCAGCCTCCGTCATCGCGGAACGTGTCGTTGGAGAGTTCGTTAGATTGCTAGGAACCAATAGCGTGCGTTTGCCTATCAACGAGCCAACCGTTTCCTCTTTCTGGAGTACTTATACCGGAGTGATTGATGTTGCGTTGACCAAGGGACGCGTAGTGCTCGGCTACTGGGGGCCAAGTCAGCCTTCAGGCCCCAAGAGTATGGATGATTTTTGGGCTATGTGGGCAAAAGTCGTAAAGGCTTATGGAGGCAACCCTAATGCCTATTTTGAAATTTTCAATGAACCGCATATGTACAAGGCTGATGAATTGCGAAGCCTTTATGCTACTTGGCTTGAAAAGTTCCCGGAAGTTCCTCGGGATCATGTTATTCTAGATGGTTCCGGTTTGGCATGGAACATTCCAGATATTGCCGATGATAGTCGCTTTGATGGATGCTTTTTTGCCGTTCATGATTATTCTTTCTGGGCAAGCATAGAAACCGAATCGGGCTGGAGAAATCATTTTAAGGGCTTAGTGGGAAAATACTCGGATCGTACTATTTGCACGGAATGGGGCGGCCCTATGGGAGCGGGTTCCAAAAATGGCGTTTATTATGATTCGATGGATTACAACCAGTCTTCGAGCAACTTCTTTATGGCTTACATCCGCGGCATGACGGAGCAACTCCGCGAGTGGCAAATGGGCAGCTTCTATTGGGTTGGCCTTAGAGATGGCGACTGGTACAGCATGACAAAGCGCACGGGCGAGGGCGATAATATAAAACTTGAAATTGTGAACCAGTCCGGAGTTGACCGGATGCATTATTCTTGGACTGATACGGTGGAGGTTGTCTCCTTAGTTCAAGAACCCTACGAAGGCGAGCCTGCATTGATTCCCGGCAAAATTCAGATTGAAAACTATGATTTGGGGGGTAACCAAGTTTCGTACTACGATAAGGATGCCGATAATAAAGGTGGCGAATACCGCAAAGATGGAGTTGATATTACAAAGGATTCTACAGGGAACTATATCGTTGGCTATACGGAAGCTGGCGAATGGCTGGAATATACGGTGAATGTGAAAGCGAAAGGAATGTACAAGGTCTCCGCCCGCGTATCTTCTGGTTCGGACAATTCCTCGTTTATTTTGTTCATAGACGGCAAAGCCATTTCGGACACGATTAAAGTTCCCAATGGTGGAAATTGGACTGATTATACGGAAGTCTTAGGAAAAACGTTAGAAATTGCAGAAGGTTCTCACGTGCTGAAAATTCTGATTACAGGAAACTATGTTAATATGGACTGGATCGAATTCAAGGACAACGCAATGACAAACATCGAAAATCGCCCAGCCTTTAAGAAAGGTACTGATAGCGGACAATTGACGTATGATGTTTTTGACTTCTGTGGCAAGTATCTGGGAATGTTTAAGTCTTCTGCACAAATTAATTTATCCAAAGGGGCACAAGAAATTGTCCGCAAGTCTGGAATCTACTTGGTAAAATCCCGGAATAGGTCAGAAATTTATAAGATTTCTGTCATAAAAGAAAATTGATATCATGCTTGGATTCAAATAGTTAGGAATCCGAAGCAAAACGTATTTGCTGAAAGATCGGCTTATGCAATGTGTTTTGGATAATGACTTTTTAAGGGGCAACTAAATAAGTTTTCAAAGTTCTTGTAAAAAAATAAACGCCTCTTGATTTTCAAAGGCGTTCTTTTTTGTGTACTGCTTTCAATAGAAAATATTTTTAGGCCTTCTCTTATATGATTTTTTGAAATCTGGTATTAACAACAAATTTAATAAAAGAAGGCTATCCACTGGATAGCCTTCTTTGGGATGGGAGAGAGAGTCGTATGGAAGAAACACCCGCCAAAAATATTATAAAATGTTAATCTTTTTGCTTATTTGAGCAACTAAACCAAAACTTTTAGAAGCACTTTAAGAACACTCAAATAATATATCACCATGAAATGTCTAAAAAATCAGAATGTAGATTTTGTTGTTGATGATTTATCCACAGCACATCGTTGACTGATTTATTTCTCTTATTTTAGAATAAATCTTGATGGAATGAAACCAATTTGATTTTTAAAATATGTTCCCTTTTTTCATGAAATACATAGAAACTCTGCATTAACGGTCCCGTGAACTAAAATATTCACTGTTATTGTTGAACCATTGAATATGTACTTTTCAGAGTATTCATATTGTGAATTATGGATAATTTGTCCGTAATGTTTTTTGCTGTATTGTCACACTCAACACGGAAAAATATAAACTAACCGTGGAGTTATATATAATGCAAGATTATATGTTATAATCCGAGGATTGATATGAATAATGATAAGCAGAGTCAATTACGTTGGCTGTTTTTCTTTGTAATGACAGGCATAGTTTTTCAATACAACGTAACTGCTGGGACTGGGCCGTGCGACATTTATGCATCGGCAAATACACCCTGCGTTGCTGCTTATAGTACGGTAAGAGCTCTTTACGGTAACTACAGTGGGAATCTCTACCAAGTGAGACGCATTTCTGACAATGCGACCAAGAACATTACTCCTCTGTCAGCAGGAGGTGCGGCCAATGCCGCCGCGCAAGATGCTTTCTGTTCTGGAAAATCCTCCTGCACCATTTCGATTATTTATGATCAGACGGGTAATGGCAATAATCTTACCAAGGCACCGGGCGGAAGTGAGATTTATGGCTCAGAAGATGATATTGAGGCTGTTGCCGATTCGCTCCCTGTCTATATTAACGGAAACAAGGCCTATGGGGTTCATGTCACCCCAGGTTCCTGCTGGACATGCGGCGGTCAAGTAGGTTACCGAACCACTACATCCAAGGGGATCGCTACGGGCGATAGTCCAGAGACTACTTATATGGTGACTGACGGCACCTACTACAATGGTTCTTGCTGCTTTGACTTTGGGAACGCTTTGATGACACCCACTGCGGGTGCCAATGGTTCGATGGATGCCATTTATTTTGGAAGTTGTGACTGGTGGGACACGGGTGCTGGCGATGGTCCTTGGATCATGGCGGACCTTGAATCGGGTGTGTATAATATGGACGGTGTCGCTAAAGCCAATAACAGTAAAGATATTTCATTGCCCTACCCGTTTGTCACGGCAATGCTCAAGAGTAATTCGAACGGTGCAACCACTGGCGGCCCATTCACAATCAAGGGTGGAAATGCGAAGTCGGGATCTCTCCAGACGATGTGGGACGGGGCGCGCCCCACGAACTATGCCGTCATGCACAAGGGAGGGGGCGTTGTCCTTGGAATTGGCGGTGATAACAGCAGTACGGCAAAAGGGAATTTCTATGAGGGTGTCTTGACGAGTGGCTACGCAACCACTGCTACGGATAATGCTATCCAGGCGAACATTGTGGCTGCCCGCTATGGCGAAACCACTACTGTGATATTAAGTTCTTCTAGCACCACATCCTCTTCCAGCGTTGAATCTTCTTCCAGCACAGTGTATTCTTCTAGTGTTCAGGGGTCTAGTAGCAGTTCGGCTATTGCGGAAATTGCCTACAGCGTGGCCAATATTCCAGGAACCATTCAAGCCGAGAATTATAATATTGGCGGTGAAGGCGTGTCTTATCATGACACTGAAACAGGGAATAGCGGAAGCCTCTACCGCACAGATAACGTGGACATAGATACTGTGACGGTCGGTGGTTATACTTTGGGTTGGCTTGTTGCTGGGGAATGGACTGAATATACGGTCAATAGCACTACCGCTGGAACGTTGGCTTTCCATGCCAGGGTCGCCTCTGGAGGAGACGGAGGAGCTTTCCATCTGGAATTAGACGGCAGTCCTATCACTTCTTCGATTTCGGTTCCCAATACGGGTAGCTATACCACTTATCAGACCATTGACGGAGAGGTCAGCGGGTTGATTCCGAGCTCCCATATGTTGCGGATTGTAATTGATTCTTCTTATTTCAATATTGATTGGATTCAATTTGGAGACGCTAATGTTTCCATTGGGTCAGTCCAAAATTTTAGAACAATGGAAATTCGTGAGTATCAGGTATTTGATTTGGATGGAAAATATCTGGGGATGGTGACGGCTAGTGATTATCTGGATATTCGCTCTGCACTGAGAAAGAAATTTCCTCAGCCCGGCGTGTATATTGTACGGTATCGCTTACGGGGGAAGACTACGCAAAATCTGGTGGTGAATTCCAAATAGTTGTTGGGGTGAGATGGAACATGCCATCTATGAGGGATCAGAGTCACTAAGCGCTGAAGCACAAGTTTGCGGTCGCAAACCAATTTTTAGAGGTGCCCCTCAATCTTTTCCATTTACAATGCAACTATTCTCAGAATCGTCGCTGTTTTTATACAATTGAAAAAATCTCATATCCAAATCGGGATCCACTAGCCATTCTTCTTCTTCTTTTGTACACGCATCTCTTACACGAATGAAAAAATTTATTTCGCGTTTTAGCGATTTAGAATTGCACTCTAGTTTGGCCGTCCATTTCGCAGGGAAATCTTTTCCATACAATATTTCCTGTTTTTGCGATTTTGTCGCAACCCTATTTAAACCAATATACTCGGGAATCGGAAATTCTGCAGACGTTTCTATAGTATCGTTTCTCCCGCAGACTTCGGACTCCGTGTAAGGACCCATTATTTTATTTCCATAACCTGAAAAATGAAGTTCCAGAGTCTTCTGGACTTTATACCCGCCAACGCATACGGTTTCATCTTTTAACGGAAATAAAGTCTTGGGAAAAAAGCCGAGTTCGCGCGTTTTATAGAGATGCAAAGAATCCTTTTGCGATACGCAATATTCAGCAATCAGAAAGGGCTTGTCACATTCGCCCACCAGAAGAGCATCGAATTCCTGATCAAACCGTATGGAGGTTTCATGCAACCTGGTTTCCCAGCTTCCTCTGAACTTTTTTCCATAATATCTTTTCAGGTTTTCACGGGCATTGACAAATGTATATACAAGTCCATCTGAATCCGTAGGGTCCAACCTTATCCTGGTTATTGGCGTAACTGCGGATTCCTTGCGGCACGGGCAACCAGGGCAAATTGAAACGCCGCCGCCGCCACCTCCTAATAATCCAGACAAGCCACAGGAAACATCATACGGAGCCTCTATCTCAAAACTCGATTCCCAATAGGCACGACAACGACAATGACCGCAGCGCACTGTATCCGGGTAGATCCAGCGCGGGTCCGGGGGAATACTGATGTTTTTAATCAGGTGGAGCTGATACTCATTCTTGTTATCGGTAAAGGTCGCACAAAATTCCGCCACTGAACGGATCTCGTCTTCCGCGAAGCAAACGCTAGTAAGCAATGTTCCGCACAACAGAATAAAAAGGGTCACGCGCTTCATCATTCCCTCTCTTGCTTGCATTCCCCGACCAGGCGGGCGTCAAAAGTACGAGAAATCCGTTTCACCGTATAATGGGGGCAACCACAGCTCAAAAGGGCATTCCACTCTATCTTGAATGTTTTTCCATAATACACTTTCAAAGAATCTCGATAATCTTCCCAGAAATAACGTGTTAAAGAAATGGTATCTACATGAAGCAACAAAGGAGGATCGGCCGATTTTTTCCTTTTGGCCTTTTCGGTACAATCTTCACAGGAAAATTTAGAATAGTCCCCACGATAACCATATTCTTCACCATTTCCAGATTCGTTATCATCAAACAAAAGTCCTTTGTCGACAACATCCATCCGAAAATAATATTTCCAGTATACATGACCGCAATTATTCAGCGAATCCGGATATTCCCATTCAGAATCCCGGGGAATATCAATTTCTTTTAGTAAGTGAAAAGAATAGTGTTTATTGTCAGTTTCGGCGCATGTATTACAAATACTACATTCAGGTTCCGCTTTAAAAGAAACGCAAAATTCCGCAACAGGCTGAGCATTGCCAAGGCATACTCCAAAAAGCAGAATGCCACATAGAACAAGAATGCTTGCTACCCGAATTTTCACAGCAGCCCCATTTTGGAATCTGCTTCCGTTATAGGCCGCACGGGCTTGCAGGGCGAACCGAAAGCCACATAGCCCGCGGGAATATCGCGCGTGACAACGCTCCCTGCGCCGATAACTGCACCATCGCCAATGGAGACACCGCCGATAACGACTACATTTGCGGCTATCCATACGTTGTTCCCGATGTGGATCTCATCGGCATATTCGGAAACGGAAACGT
>MNYL01000038.1 GCA_001873075.1 Fibrobacteres bacterium CG2_30_45_31
TCAAGCATTTGCTGAATTCAGGGGTTCCACTGGATGCTGTGGGTTTTCAAGGGCACTTCAGAACGGATCGTACTTATAACTGGGACAATCTGAATCTTGCAATAAAGCAGTACAAAGACCTTGGGCTTGAAGTTTATATAACGGAAATTGACTATGGCGATGCTGATCCTATCGCTACCGCTACAACGGCCCATCGCACGGCAACCTATGATAGCATACAAAATAAAAACCTTTATGAATTTTCCAAAGCGGCCGCGAGCGCGGGTGTGAATTGGCTCTGCATGTGGGGCATTGCCGATAATTCGAATCAATACTGGCGTATGGGACAGAGCGCCTTGCTCTTCGATGAAAACTACAATGCAAAAGACGCCTATTACCAGTTTCGCGAAGGTATTGTGGACGGGTTGGCAATAACAGCGCTCCCTCGCACGACAAAAAATATCAACAGCATGGAATCCGCCTACATCAAAGACGGCATCATTTACCTCACAAGCAAAAAGGACGGAATGATTTCACTGATGAATACTCTCGGTGCAATTCAAGCGGAAGTTCCGCTTATCGGTGGCAAAGGAATAGTACCGAAACTCCCCCATGGTTCCTATATCTGGAGCCTGAAAGGAAGTCGCACAGCACATGGAGTCCTTCTGCTGGAATAACGGCGGCGGCGGAAATGTCCTCAATTGCTGAAACCTCTTTGCAATGGTTGATTATCATTTTAGCCCAAAGTGGAGCCATCAATCTCACTTTTACTTACCACAGCAAAACTTTGTCTTTTTTCCGCTGCCACAAAAACAAGGTTGATTTCGGTTACAACCTTTATTTACTCTTTTTAGGTTAGTTAAGAATTCGCTACATCCCTCAAAAAATCCAAGTTCTCCATGGGATAAGGCTTTCCATGGCTCGCACCCGAATATTCGCCGGTAAGATTGCCAATAAAAAAAGGGATTACTTTGTTATGAATAAAGTGTATCGAATTTTGCCATTGGTACTCAGGAAATATACCTAAGCAGCATGAATCATCATCATAAACATGAAGATCTAGTAATGGCATTTTCTCTGATTCTGCGAATGAGCGTATGATCTGAGATCTCTCATACACGATAGGAACATTATTGATGGAATTATGTTTGCTAAAATCTATCTCTATTTCATAATCATCTTCGATGAAATGATCGTATTCATCAGAAAAGAAAAGCAGATTTAGAGTAGAACTGTAACTAGCCTTTAGCCAAAGTGTACCCCAGACCTTTTGCTCAGCTTCGGAGCAATTCAAGTCTGGAAATATCTTAGCCATCTTTGTGCAATCAATTTCGGTTAAAATAGGCATAATACGGTCTGGAAGGTTTTACACTTTTCAACTCTGTTGATTGAACAGCTATTGACGGCATAGCGTTTGAGTCTTTCTTTATCTCTTGACCCAAAGGAAAACGATCTCCGAAACATTTGCGCCAAACCTCAGAAGATGCTTTTTCGCATTCTAAAGCATTGGCCTCACTTGCCCAATCACGAAATTTCTTCAATTCGGGTAAAAAAGAATCCTTGGAATACTTTTCCAATAAATCTTCATCAATAGGTATTGTGGGGCGTTTACATTCATATTTATTTTCAAGTCGTGAATAAATACGTTCTAGGGTTCGCTTTAAACTTGTATCATCATTGTCTGCTGATTCATACTCTTCGCAAAATAGAACTGTAAGTAAAAAACCAGAGGGTAGCCTTAGACTGCCATTCTCCGTTTCTCTAAAGTTTTTCCAGGCTTTGGCAAATCGAATTAAGCGTAACAATTGTCCAGATTGTTTCTGGTTCGCCAATTGCAATTTTTCTTTTACCCAATCCGAAAAAGCTTTCGGGTCACTCTCAATAAAACCTTTTGCCTTATGGGCTAACTTGGGGATGTCCCCTTCTTTTTCCAACCAATAAATGGGCAAGTCGATATGATGACCATCTGCAATAACTGTCCTTCACCCGGGAAGCAATGGCAGCCCCAGTTCCTTCAAATACTTGTTGTGCTCTTTCGTGGCACTGGCAATGGCTTTCTCAATGCTCACCAGAGATTCATTCACAGCACCGAGGTCAATTTCTTCCTCGGATTGCGCGGTGCTGACATAGCGGGAAATATTCAGGTTGTATTCGTTCTTCTCGATTTCCTTCATGGAAACGCGGCGGGCGTATCGCTTGATTTCCTTGGGACGCTTTTGATAGGTGGAAATGATTTTATCGATATGCTGAGGCAACAATTGATTCTGCCGTTTACCCTTTTCGAATTCCTCGGCTGCATTGATAAAGAGAACATCATCGGATTTTTTGCAGCGTTTGAGCACCAGAATACAGACAGGAATTCCGGTGGAGAAGAAAAGATTGGCGGGCAAACCAATCACCGTATCGATATGGCCATCCTTGAGCAGCTTGGTGCGGATGCGTTCTTCAGCACCCCCACGGAAAAGCACGCCATGAGGCAGAATAATCGCCATGACGCCATCGTCACTGAGGTAATGGAAGCCATGCAGTAAAAAGGCGAAATCAGCTGCCGACTTAGGGGCAAGGCCATAGTTCTTAAAACGGAAATCATCACTTAACTTTTCACCTTCCCAACGGTAGCTGAAAGGGGGATTTGCTACTACGGCATCGAACTTGATCTTCTTAGCTGGGTTCATTTCATTGAACGTGGGCCAGTCATTGAGTAAAGTATCGCCGTGGAAGATTTCGAATTCGGTGTCCTTGACCCCATGCAAGAGCATGTTCATGCGGGCCAGGTTGTAGGTTGTGATATTTTTTTCTTGACCAAAGATTTTGCCCACCGAGCCTTTATCTTCAACCATGCGTTTGCGCACATTCAAAAGCAAGGAGCCTGAACCGCAGGCAAAGTCGAGCACTTGGCGGATCTTCTTTTTAGGACCTGCAGAGGGATCTTGGCTATCGAGGGTAATGATGCGCGAAAGAATGGTGGAGATTTGTTGGGGGGTGTAGAACTCGCCGGCGCTTTTGCCCGAACCTGCAGCGAACTGGCCGATCAAGTATTCATAGGCATCGCCCAGAATGTCGGTGTCGGTGCTGAACTGCGAAATACCTTCGGCGATCTTCTGGATAATGGTGCAGAGCTTTGCGTTGCGGTCTGCGGGCTTTTTGCCAAGCTTTTCGGAATGGAGATTAATTTCCGAAAATAGGCCCTGGAATGTGCTTGCAAAGGACTTTTCTTCGATGTACTTGAAGCCACTTGCTAAGGTGCTAAGCAAATCGATATGCTGCACCCGCGCCATTTCCACAAAGCTCGACCACAGGTAGCTGGGTTCGATCACATAATGGGCCTTAAGACGCATCTGCTTTTCGAAGTCAGCCACATCGCGTTTATTTGCAGCATACCAAATGGCGAGTGGAGGCCTGCGATCACCTTCAATAGGCTTGGGGTAATCGCGCCCGAGTTCCTTTTTGGCGGCCTGCTCGTAGTTGTCGGAGAGGTAGCGTAAGAAAAGAAAGGAGAGCATGTAATCGCGGAAATCGTCGGGATCCATGGCACCGCGAAGATTGTCTGCGATGTCCCAGAGGGTTTTGCCAAGTCGGCTAAGTTGTTCTTTGGTCATGAGATAGTCTCCAATTCACGGGGAGGAAAGGTTTCGGTATTAAAGCGATAATTCGCCATAAAGTCATTCAGGATTTTTCGGAAATATTGCTTGTTCTCTTCGAGCATTTCGCGAGGTTCAAATAGGGAATAATTGCCATGGCTTAGTACATTGATCAAGCGAGAGTGCAATATACCATCGGGGTCGTCTGCCTCGCGTTTAATGCAAGCAGAGAAATTCTTGAAGCCGTGAAAAGTAGCGGTCTTCTCCAGAATACTGCGCAGAATATTGAAATGATAGGTGTACAACTGATCTGATTCCATCGCTGCATGCAACTGTTCTAATAACGCAATATGATGATAAAATGGGGTGTCGTTGGTATATCGCAGGGTATAGGAAAGATTGTCTTTTTTGTGATTTAGAAAGTAGGGCTGCATTTTGCGAGATTCCTGTAGCTCATTCCACATTACATTGAAAAACAATGCGTGGTGGGTAGAGATGACAACTTTTATTTTCCCGCTAGTGACTTTCAATAATTGCGCGAGATGGCTTGCCACCGCAATGGCGTTGTTGTCATCTAGAGACGAAATGGGATCATCAATATACAGGTACTTGACCCACTTATAACTTTCATGTTCGTCAATCGCAAGTTGTGCCACCGCAAGGTAAAAGCACCAAACAAAGATATTCTCTTCGCCTCGGGAAACCTTGATGGGTAAAGGCTCTCCGTCTTCGCTCCGTTCTCGGAAAAAGATAACTGACCAGTCTTCACTGGATATACGGATGCTGAAGTCTGCGTAGCGGTTCAAGAGAGGCTGAATGCGCGTTTCAATTCCCAATTCATGAAGGCCATTGAAAAAACGGCTATCCCGATTGAGGCGCATGATCCGGGTGGTATCACTTGCTAGATCGTTATCCCAATGGAAAAGATCTTCTGTATATGCGTTGAAGTAGAGAGTGTCCCGTTCATCGCCATTTTTTCCCAAGTCTTTGAAGGCCATGGAGAGCCGCGTCTTTCCCGTGCCATTGTAGGCAAAGAGCAGGACTTGATTTACAGTCGGATGTCTGTTGCTCCTCTGCAGTCCATTCCTCAAAATGTCGCGAAGATGGGTCGCCACTTTTTCGAGACTTGTAAACGCAAGCTCACTCATGCATTCGCCTTGCCCATGGCAGGGAATAGTTGTTGCATAAGTCCCTTCTTATGGGTTTTCAGGGACTCGATCTTTTGGGATTGGGCGGTGATGAGGTTGTCGATGGAGGAGAGGAAGGACGCGATGCGTTGTTGTTCGGCGAGAGTTGGTACAAATACAGTTAGAAGTTCAAAAAATGTTGATGGAACTCGTTGTTGCCCCCCAGTACCAGCCATTGAGTTTTTTCCCAATATTCGAACAGAGTCCGTATTAACTAATGTGATTAAAAAAGAAGGTAGTAGCTTACTATTGGATCGAATGACATGAAATTCAGTGCTACCAGCGGCTAGTCCATTTTTTAGGTTTTTTGCCAAAGCACTCTTTCCATTTTCATAGCATGGTGTGATTTTTGCAACAATCACATCATTGTCACAAAAGTATGTATAGCCTTTTAAAACTTCTGAATATTTCCGGATATCTGAAACGACGAGTTGGCCATCTTCTGAGACAGCACTCATTGGCACGAAACTAAGTTTTGTAGATTCATCAACTCGATGCTTCCCTGGATTAATTTCTGCCACTTCCCCCAACTTCTTCTCCTCCCACTCCCCACTCCCCCGAAACTCTGGAAAGCGTAGCTTGGGAACCTTTTCCCCCTTGGCAGGGAACAGTTGCTGCATCAGGCCCTTCTTATAGGATTTGAGCCCATCGAGCTTTTGGGAATGCGCCGCAATCAAAGCATCCAGGGAGGAAAGACAATCGGCAATGCGGGATTGTTCTTCAAACGAAGGAAAAGCAACAGGATAATCAGCCATTGAGGAAATATCACCTCTAGGCATTTTAACGCCCTTTGCGCCTTTCATTACATAGTCTATGAATGCATCATTTTGAATTAAGCCTCTCAGAAACTTACTTCGCACCTCTTTTCCTGATCGAATTACAATGACATCATTCGATGCGGCACCGTCTCTATCAGCCTGCCAAATCTTTTTCAAATAGGGTCGTATATTGGAAACTAAAATATCACCGTTCTTATATTGAGTAAAAGATCCTGAAGGAGGTAGCTTTGATGAGATAGCAACACCAGAATAATCAGACAATAAGTTTTCAGTGCTTACGTATGTCTCCAAAGTAAGTTCATTCAACCCAACTCTGTCTTTGACGAAATGTGAGACGTTCTTATTCCCAAGGATATCAGAATCCCACTCCCCACACCGCCGGAACTCAGGAAATCGCAACTTCGGCACCACACCATTTTTCGTTTCGGTCTTTTCGTTCTTCATAGTCTTCATCCCATTACTCCCGCAGCTTGCAGCATCTCCAGTGCAGCCACATCCATTTTGCTAAACGCAAACCATTTCTTGCCCAAGTCTTTCAGCGACGCACCAATGTGGTACACCGCCTTGCCATCTATAATCATAAAGCGATCATGGGCCTTGGTGAATTGCCGTACCTCAATGGGCGGGTATTGCTCGTTGAACTTGCGCACATCGAGTTCCAATTTGCTGGATACTTGCTTGGTCAAAAGAGTCAGCGCCACATTCTTGGAGCGTTTCGAAAAGAGCACTAGCACGCTTTCATCAATATAGTTGTCGATCAGCACAATGGAATGCTTGGCACTTTTGACAAGCTTGCTCACAAAGGCATGGGCGTCAAATACCTGGCCATCATAAAAGATACCCTGCTTAGGTGGCAACTTGCCCTCGTCCATGGCCAAAAACAGGTCGTTCACTTTTTGATCGGTGATTTGCTGTTTATGCTCCACGGCATCTATGCGCTGGAACAGGGAGGCATTGCTCTGAATAAAAGAGCGCATTTCCACAAAGGCATTGATGATCTGGATACTCACCCGAACCGCCACTTCGCTACGGAGCACGGCAGAGAGCATAGCCACGCCTTGCTCTGTAAAGGCATAAGGGAGGTATCTGCGACCTCCGCGACCAGTCTTTGAGGTCACAATTTGTGACCTCAAAGAGGAATCCTGGTTTGAGGTGCCAATTTGGCACCTCAAACTTTCCACCTCACTGAGTGTGAGTTGAAAGTGAAAGGTATCCGGGAATCGCTCTAAATTTCGATTAACAGCTTGGTTAAGCTGCTTTGTTTCGACCTGGTACAACTCGCTCAAGTCGCTATCGAGCATCACCTGCACACCACGAACCATATAAATCCGTTGCTTAATACCTTGTACATTTTCAAATGCGGTTATTTCATTCATATGCATTCAACCCCGAAATCTCGCGTCCTGAAACCTGTTTTAGCAAATAGGGCACAAGATCATCCATCAAAGCAAGCTCTACCTTGCGCCGTTCCTTCCAGCCCAATTCTAAGGGAGCTAACAGGTCGGTAAGGCCTTCGCCGTCAAAGATCATGCGGTCGAGAATGCCATCCACAAAGACCTGCAACACCTTGGCATCCAGGCCATGCTTCTTCGCAACTTGCTGCAATTCTTGCGTCGATTTTTGCTGCTTAAAAGTCTGGTAGCCATCGCGAATCTGTTGCTCCGTCAACACCTCGCCCGTTTTAAGGCTATTGATGTAGTCCACAATATCATCGCGCTCCACCTCAAAGTTCGAATGGGATTTGATGATCTCGATCACCTGCTGGCGGGTCATCTTCTGCTTGCTGGTTGTTTGCGTGCTTTGGGCGATCAGCTTCATGATATAGTCGTAGTCGATAATCGCCGAGGCAAAGATCACCAGTTCCAATTCCACCTGGTTCACTGGATCCGTTGGGTCGTCTGACTTTCCCTGTTTGCGCTTTAGCTCTAACGCAGTATCCAGATACATGGCCTTGAAACCACGCAAGGTATCTGTAGGTAGCTTTTGTTCCACCACATCTTTGCTGGCTTCATCAAGATCGGTGTATTGGTCAAGTTGGGTCTTGAGCCGCTGAATTTCCTTGAAGTGGTTAGTGAATTCAATCTTCGCTGTATCACCCATCAAGTTTGCCACCTGGGCTGGTTCGCATGTTAAACCCTTGGATTCCATGAAGTGCTGCAAGTCTTCCACCTTTTTCTGGAAGGCTGCGATCACCTTGGGAGCAGGGTCCACCAGCCAGATCTCGCGGGCTTTGTCCTTCGAGGCACCCGAGAAAAGCGCAATGGCAGTATCGACCTCGGATTCCTGATCGCGAAAATCAAGAATATTGCCCCAGGGCTTGGTATCATTGAGCACGCGATTGGTGCGCGAAAAGGCCTGAATCAATCCATGGTGCTTCAGGTTCTTATCCACATAGAGGGTATTCAGATATTTGGAATCGAAACCCGTAAGCAACATATCCACCACAATGGTAATGTCGATTTTATTCTTGTGTGGGTAATCGGCATTGCTGAATTGCTGATCCTTAATGCGCTTTTGTACATCCTGGTAATACTGGTCGAACTCGTTGATGGAATGATTGGTTCCATACTGTTCGTTGTAGTCGGCAATGATTTTTTTGAGAGCCTCTTTCTTTTTCTCGGGCTCCACCTGGTTATCCATCAATTCCTGGGGCAGGTCTTCTTGTAACTGCTTGATATCTGCAATGTTTTTGCTGGTACTTTCGTCTTCTGTCGACAAGCCATAGGCTGGCGGAGAGAATACGCAGGCGATGTTCAGTGGGGCAATGCCCGATTCTGATTTCTGTAAACGCCTATTGTAATCTTGAAACAAGTCATGATATTGAATGGCTTCGGTAATGGAGGCTGTAGCAAGAACTGCATTGAACTTACGGTTATTGGTGACGCTATCATGCTTTTTGACAATTTCCTCCACGACATACTCGGGGGAAGGCTTCACGCCCTTGGCCTGCTTTTTTCCTTGGGCGGTGATGCCAAAGTAGTCAATGTGGAAGCTCAGCACATTTTTGTCTTCAATGGCATGCGTGATGGTATAGGCGTGGAGTTCCTTTTCAAAGATTTTCTTTGTGGTCAAGTTATAGGCCACGGCCTTGTCTGCCGGTAGCACTTTTGCAGAATTATCCTTACGCACATAGCTTGCGTTCTCGTCGAAAATCGGCGTTCCCGTAAAACCAAAAAGTTGGGCCTTGGGAAAGAATTCCTTGATGGCCTTGTGGTTATCACCAAACTGGGAGCGATGGCATTCGTCGAAAATGAACACGATACGCTTATCGCGCAAGGGCTCCAGCCGCTCCTTGAACGTCTTTTTGCCACCCTTTTGGGCTTTGTTGCGCTTGCTATTTTCGTCCAGTGCTAAACCCAGCTTTTGAATGGTAGTCACAATCACCTTGTCGGCGTAATCTTCGGAAAGCATACGCCGCACCAGGGTTTCCGTATTGGTGTTTTCTTCGACGCAGTTTTCCTGGAACTTGTTGAATTCCAGGCGGGTCTGCCGATCCAAATCTTTGCGGTCCACCACAAAGAGGCATTTTTCGATATCTGGATTGTCCTTCAACAGCGTAGAGGCCTTGAAGGAGGTGAGTGTTTTTCCGCTGCCGGTGGTATGCCAAATGTATCCATTCCCTCGGTTCTCGTGAATGGCATCGACAATGGCCTTGACCGCATAGATTTGATAGGGGCGCATGACAAGCATTTTCTGCTCACTCTGCACCAGCACCATATAGCGACTGATCAACTGCCCCAGTGTGCATTTGGCAAGAAAGTCCTCGGCAAAGTCATGCAGGTGCGCAATCTTTTTGTTGTCGCGGTCAGCATGCTGGTAAATAGGCAGAAAACGCTCATCGGCGTTAAAGCTGAAATGCTCTTTACGGTTATTGGCAAAATACAGGGTGTTATTGCCATTGCTTACGATAAAGAGCTGCATAAAGCAAAGTAAGGAATTGGTATAACCATTACCGGCGTCGTTCTTGTAATCAACAATTTGCTCCATGGCCCGACGGGGGCTGATCTCCAAAGTCTTGAGCTCAATCTGCACCAAGGGCAATCCGTTGATCAGCAAGATCACATCGTAGCGATGATGGCTATTGTCCGTATTGATGCGCAATTGGTGGATCACTTCAAAGTCGTTCTTACACCAGTCACGCACATTCACAAGCGTGAATTCAAGGGGAGTGCCATCTTCGCGGGTGAACTTGCCCTTTTCGCGCAAGGCCTGGGATGCTTTAAAAACATCTGCGGTAATGATTTCATCGTACAGGCGCTTGTACTCTGCATCGGTCAGGTGCACCCGATTGAGCGCCTCGAATTTCTGGCGAAAGTTTTGTTCCAAACTTGACTTGTCGTGAATATCAGCGCGATAGATATACTTGAGATCTTTCAGTTTCTCAATAAAGGCATTTTCAATCTGTTGCTCTTTGGTCATACGGAATAACTCAATAAGGATTGCTGTGAATCAAAGCGAATTCGCGGCTGTTGCTTTAAAAATAGTCGAAGATTAATGACAAAAATTGACATTCTTATTTATTCCGCCCCTGCGCCTTGACCCATGTGTCGATTTCTTCACGGTCAAAACGCCACTGGTTGCCCACTTTGCCACATGGAATCGTGCCACTTTGGGCCATACCATAAAGTTTGGTGCGGCTGAGCTTGAGATAGCTTGCCAGTTCATCGAGGGTCAACCATTTGTCCAAAGGGCTCATAGCGGTCCTGGAAAAGAAAAAATGAGACTATTTGATAAAGATAGATAATTAGAATGGACTCAAAAACCGTCATAGTACATAACTATAGACCCACTCACAATTGGGACCCACCACCCCAAATCAAACAGAGAATCGAGAGAGAAAGGAGAGAATCAGAGAGAAAAACGCCCGCTATATCCCCAATAAACCAGTCTCACACCCAAGCCCCACATACCCCCGCAGTCCCAAACAGCGAAATCATGTGGAGTATATTCGGCCAACATACTTCATTAATAGCAACTTTCCGGTAAATAAAAAAGTCGGCCCTTTGTGCAGAGAGCCGACTTTTCGATGTTTCATTTTTATGGAGGTGAGGAGAGTCGAACTCCTGTCCAAAGTCACGTTCCCGTTCGCTCCTACATGCTTTCCCTTCGGATTTATTTCTCGGTCTGGTCCCGCCCGAGAAGGCCGGCTGAACTCAAACCCAGCTCAGAACATTTAGGAATTTCACTCTGAGCACGTGAATCTCCGAAGCCCAGGTTATTGAGCGAACTTTTCACCCTCTGGGCGTGGGATCAAGTTCGCCGTAGCTTTTAGTTAAGCTGCGAGTGCGTAGTTTTCGTCA
>MNYL01000061.1 GCA_001873075.1 Fibrobacteres bacterium CG2_30_45_31
CGAATAAGAAGCCGCGGTGGCCACGTCAGCGGTGATCTGGGCTTTGAGAGCATCCAATGAAGAAAACTTTTGTTCTGCCCGGATAAAAGCGAGCAGATCCAGATTGACGGATTGCCCATAAATATCGGCATCAAAATTCAGAATATGGGCTTCGATCGCCACAGGTAATTCGCCGATAGAAGGTTGTTTTCCGATATTCACCACCGTCCGGTGCACCGACCCATCGGAAAGAGTAATTCGACCTGCATAAACGCCAAACTTGGGAATTAATTTATACGGTTCAGGCTGGACATTCGCCGTAGGGAAGCCCAGAGTATGCCCCAGACGTTTCCCTTCAGTCACAAGCCCATGAATACGGTAAGGGCGCCCCAAGAAAGAATTGGCGCGCTGTATATCGCCACTTTCGAGAGCAAAACGGATCTTGGAAGAACTGACCACTTCGCCTGCGTGATACACGGGAGAAAGCTGCATCGCCGAAAGATCCGGAAAAGTCGCAAGCAGCACATCAAAGCTGCCCTTGCCTTCAGCACCAAAATGATGATCGTGGCCAAATACTAAAAATTCCGCGTTCCATTGCTTTTCTAATTCTTCGCGAACAAACGTTTCAAATGGGATCGCAGCCATTGCATGGGTAAATGGAATCACCTGAAAATCAATGCCTAAGGAACGAATATAATTTTCCTTTTCCAGACGAGTTGTCAACAAAGCGGGCTTACCGGGAGTTCCCAAAACATAACGGGTGTGAGGTTCAAAGGAAATTACCGTCGGAACTAATTTGTGCGCAGACGCCTCATTCAAGAGCACACGAAACAGCTCTTGATGTCCCAAGTGACATCCATCAAAATTTCCCGTAGCGATCGCGCGCGCCATCATTCACCCACTCCAATAAAAAATTTCGAAAGAATCCGGCCTGGCTCATACGTACAGAGCGACTGAGCCACACCATTTTCATCTAGCGCAAACACGAGCTTTTCCAACCCCTCTGGAATTTCAATAGGCAAGTTCCAAGGAACATATCCCCCATTCCGAATAACCGCCATCTGATCCTCTGTGAGTAACACACTCGGGAAAGCCAGCACGGATGGAGACGTTTTTAGGTCCTCTACCGTTAACGCCTCTGGAGAAACGGCAGCCGTTACCGGGAGAGCCCCAATACGAGTGCGGCGAATGTGAGAAACACAGCCAAAAGAACCCAGCTCAAGTGCAATATCGCGACAAAGGGAACGGATATAGGTCCCCTTAGAACAATCACATTCCATGTCAATGGAAGTTACTGCGCGACCCGAACTATTTTCGGTGGGCGTTGTCGCCAATCCTTTAATTTCTAATCGATCAATCGTCACTGCACGTGCGGGTATTTCAAATTCGCGTCCACGAAGCATCAAATCCGAAGCCCGATGTCCTTTAATCTTAATGGCACTATAATTCGGGGGTACTTGTTGAATGAGGCCCCGGAACTTTGAAAGTACCGCTTCTACCTCGGCAAGAGAAAATGAGACTTCGCGAGAATCCTGTTCTGTTAGTTCCCCATCCCATTCCAGAGTCGCTGTTTCATAGCCCAAATGTAAACGGAAGGAATAACTTTTTTGCGCCGCCTCCACATAGGACAAAAGACGCGTGGCACGACCGACGGCAGCGACAATAAGCCCGGAAGCACGCATATCCAGCGAGCCCGCATGGCCGACACGCCTGGTATGAAATATACGTTTGAGTGGGAAAAGAGCCTGGAAGGAAGTGATTCCCGCAGGCTTATCTAAAAGGACAATCCCCGAGAATGCATCCATGGAATGGCCCTTTTAGAATTGACCTTTAGCCTTGAGATCGGAGAGAATATCTTGGATATGCATCGCATGATCCAAGTTCTCATCGAGGACAAACTGGAGTTCAGGAATTTTACGAATCTTGATTCCTTTCCCAAGAAACTGACGGATAAAGCCCGAGGAATTACGAAGCCCGATAATCGTACTCGTCTTTTCCTTGTCTGTACCCATCACGGATACCAAGACCTTCGCATAGCTCAGGTCTTCGGTGATATCCACCCGGTTAATCGTCGCAAAACCCACACGAGGATCCTTTAAGCCCTTTTGCAAGAGCTTACTGATTTCTTCGCGAAAGAGTTCTCCGAGACGATCCGTTCTACGACTCATTCAACGTCCTTCTTTTTGGCTGTTGCAGCCGCCGCTAATTCTTTAGCAGCAGTGGCAGCATCCTTTGTCGCTGTTGCCGCCGCTTCTTTGGCGTCCTTAGCAGCAGCTTCATCACGAGCCACGTCTGCGAGAGTACGGGCCACAGAGACTTCCTTGAAGAACATGAGTGTATCGCCAGCTTGAATATTGTCGTATCCTTTAAGGCCGATACCGCAATCAAAGCCACGAGCGACAGACTTGGCATCATCTTTATGACGCTTCAAGGACTGCACTTCGGTAAGGCCAAGTTCCACACCTTCACGGTACACATGGACGCGACTGTTGCGGTTGACTTCACCATCGGTGACCATACAGCCAGCAATAAGACCGATCTTTGGAATCTTGAACACTTCACGAATTTCAGCTTCACCCACAATTTCTTCGCGGGTCGTAGGCTTCAACAAACCTTCCACAGCATTCTTGATATCATCAATGATTTCATAAATAATGCGGTAGGTCTTGATTTCCACGCCTTCCTTTTCTGCCATTTCGCGAATCGAAAGTGATGGCATCAAATGGAACGCAATGATAATCGCCTGAGCCGAAGTGGCAAGCAAAATATCGGAATCGGTGATAGCACCAACACCCTTGCGGATAATATTGATTTTGACTTCGCGGTTGGTCAGTTTTTCCAAACTTGCAGCGATCGCTTCCGAAGAACCACCCACATCCGCCTTGACAATAATGTTGAGTTCGGAGAAGGCTCCTTCCTTAACGCTATCGTAAACCTTTTCAAGAGAAACGGTCTTACGGGCACGGAGATCGCGTTCACGAGCAGCCATGCGGCGCTTCGAAGCAATTTCACGAGCCGCCTTTTCGTCTTCCACAACCACCAAGTCATCACCCGCTTGCGGCGTACCGTCAAAGCCAAGTACCTGACACGGAGCCGAAGGACCCGCTTCTTTCATAATGCCACCACGATCATCGAACATGGCACGCACACGACCAGAATAAATACCGCAAACAAATGGATCACCCACATGGAGCGTACCATTCTGAATAAGAATCGTCGCCATAGATCCCTTGCCCGCATCCAATTTGGATTCGACAACCGCACCGCGAGCGCGAGCATCACTATTGGCTTTCAAATCGAGAACTTCGGTTTCTAAAGCAAGGGTTTCCAACAAAGTCTGCATTCCCTGACCCGAACGAGCAGAGACTTCAATACAACTCGTAGTTCCACCCCATTGTTCCACTTCAACGCCACGTTCAGCAAGTTGAGCACGAATCTTATCAGGGTTGGCCGTCGGAAGATCAACCTTCGTGATAGCGACGACGATAGGCACTTTTTCACGGTGCGCAAGATCAATGGATTCCACCGTCTGTGGCATGACCATCGAATCTGCAGCGACCACAAGCACGATCACATCCGTCACCTGAGAACCACGAGCACGCATCGCACTAAAGGCTTCATGACCCGGAGTATCCAGGAATGTTACCTTGCCTACAGAAGTTTTGACTTCGTAAGCACCAATATGCTGCGTAATACCACCCGATTCCCCAGAAACGACATGCGTTTTGCGAATCCAGTCCAGGAGAGAGGTCTTACCATGGTCCACATGTCCCATCACGGTCACCACCGGATGACGTGAGGTCAAGCTCTCTGCAACTTCTTCTTCTACGCCGAGAACTTCTTCTTCATATTCTTCCATCAACTGCACTTCAAAGCCGAATTCATCAGCAAGCACCTGAATGGATTCAAAATCGAGACGAGCGTTGATGGTAACCATCATGCCCATTTCCATACATTTCGCGATCACACGAGCAGGCATCTGCTCCATAAGGCCCGCGAGTTCGCCAACCGTAATGAAGTCCGAAGTTTTAATGATTCTTCTTTGAATGCCGTCTTCGCCAATTTCGTGATCCCTGTGATACGTCTTCTTAATAGGATGCTTGGAGAGCGAGGCCATCACGCGAGAAACGTTCTGGCGCACTGCCTCTTGCTGTTCCTTTTGACGTTCAACCTTATTGTCCTTACCGCCACGTTTGTGCTTATTGGGGGTAGAATGACGACTTGGGGCAACCTTTCCTGGAGCAGGAGCACCGCCACCACCACCGGAAGGAGGGAATGAATTTGAGCCAGCAGGGCCACGAGCAGCGCCAAAAGCATCTTGCATCGAGTGCCCGGAGAACCCACCACGATTGCCTCCGCCACCACCATAAGGAGGGCGAGAACCGCCTGTAGAGGGACCGCTATGATAAGGAGCGCCGCCACCAGAAGAAGTACGAGGCGCGCCACCTGTTGAAGGGGCACCACCCGCTGCCGGTACTGGGCGACCAAAACTACCAGTATAACCTTGTTGACTATTTCCGCGATTGTTGTTGAAACGACCCCGGTTATTCTGTACCTGCGCCGCTTGTTGGCGAGACTTTTCAATACGAGCGAGCACCGCAGCATCGGGCTTAAAAATTTGAGCCTTTAATTCCGCTTGCTTTAAATCCGCACCCACTGGAGCCGTTCTTGCATTCGGAGAAATTAACGCCACCCGCGCCGCCTTGGCCTTAGCCGCAGCTTCAGTCGCAGCGGCATCTAAAACAGGAGGAGGCACCGCGGGAGCAGGAGCGGGAGCCTTCTTAGCCTGTTGATGAGGAACCGAAGACGGTTTTGCAGAAGCTGCTGGAGCTTGATGCGCCTGATGGTTCACCACTGCCGGAGCAGGTGTTGTCGTAGAAGCTTGCACTGCAGGAGCTTTTGGCTGAAATGCAGGAGTCGTTGCAGAAGCTTGTGCGACTACAGGAACCACTCTTGGGGGCTGGGGTTTTGAAACAGGAGCTGAGACAGGGGGCTTTGAAACTGCACGGCGTGTCACCGATACTTTCACTGCTCCACCTTTCACGGTACTTGTCAAAACAACACCAGTTCTCTTAGTTCCATTACTTGCAGGCGAGCTAGTCGTATCTGAAGAATGAACAGATTTCTTAGCTTTACGGGCTTCGATTTTTGCTTTTTCTTCCGTTACTTTTGCATCAATAGAAGCAAAAGCTGCTGCCGGGACCTGGCTAAACTGCGTGCGGACTTCAACGCCATTTTCACGCAATAGCTTCATGACAAGGTCCGTCGTAACGCCCTTGTTCTTAGCCCAAACGTCCGGTTTAATCTGTTCTTCGTTACTCATCTATACTTTAGCTCCAATAGGCTGAAACTTATTCAGCCTCGCCTTCTTTCCCTACTTCCTGAACTTCTTCTTCCGTTACGGTCGCATCTTCATCGCCAGCAGTGGTATCCTTTTGGAAAGGATCTTGCATGCTAGAAACCTTCTGAGCATCACCCCCGCGCGGGGTAAGCACTTTCTGTTTTTCTTCATCACTCTTTTCGGACCATTCTTTTTCGCCAAACACGTCGAGATCGCGAGCTACTAATTGAGATGCGAGACGTACGTTTTGACCATTACGGCCAATCGCTTGAGCAAGATCTTCATCAGCAACCACAATTACTACACGGCGAGTGCCATCGATTTCAAAGAATTTCACAATGTTGGCTGGAGCCAAAGAGCGACGAATAAATGTGATCAAATCTGGATCCCAATGAACGATATCAATACGTTCATTCGCAAGTTCGCGAACGATCGCTTGAACACGGCCACCCTTCATACCGACGCAAGCACCGACAGGGTCAATACGTTCATCGCGGGAGAAAACAGAAATTTTAGCGCGGAAACCAGGGTCACGGGCGACGCCTTTAATTTCCACAGTACCTTCATAAATTTCAGGCACTTCCTGGCGGAAAAGTTCCGTGAGAAACATTCCATTCGCGCGGGAAAGAATGACCTGAGCCCCACCCTTTGCAGAGTCGGTTACATCCGCAATCACGGCCTTAATAGAGCTACCTTGATTGAAACGTTCTTTGCCAATCTGTTCCTTGAAAGGCAACACGGCTTCGGTCTGACGACCAATAGAGACAATAAAGTTTTTGTTTTCAATGCGGACGACTTCGCCATTGATCATGGAGCCAATGCGATCACGATAGGTTTCAAAAACCTTGTTGCGTTCGGCATCACGGATGCGCTGAATCAAAAATTGCTTGGCCGTTTGAATCGCCTGGCGACCGAAAGCGGAAACAGGCACTTCCATTTCCAAAAGGTCCCCTGCCTGAGCATCTTCGTTAAAGTCCAGAGCTTCGTCAACAAGCATATAGTTTTCATCGAATGTCTGTACTTCTTCAGCCGTCATCTCTGTATCGTAGTCAGGATAATCATCCACCACTTCCACACGGAGAAATACGCGAATTTCATTCGTTTCGGTATCGATATCCACATCGATATGCTTGTTGATCTGTAAGTACTTACGCGCTGCAGAGATCAAGGCTTCCTTGAGAGATTCGACGACAATGGCATCATCGACATTCTTATCGTCGACTATTGACTTTAGAGCTTCAAGCAAATTGATTTTAGGTTCGTTCTTCATAAGAGCCTTTTTGTCAGAATTGAATATCGACCTTCGCCGCCAAAATCTCAGACCGAAGGACCGAGACATCACCAGCGCTACCCTTGAGGGTAAGTGTTAAATTATTTTCGTCCACCGCTTTGAGCACCCCTGTCATGGGTTTCCCGGTACTGCGGGTCACCCGGAGCAGCCGGTTCAAATTGCGTTCAAAATCACGGGTAGACTTGAGGGGGCGGTCTAAACCTGGCGAGGAAACCTCGAGAGTATAGGCTCCAGGGATGATTTCTTCCTCGAGATCCAGAGCCGCAGAAAGAGTGCGACTCAGCTTAGAGCAGTCGTCTACGGTTACGCCTTCGAGTTTATCAATGTAGATGCGCAGGACTTTTCGCTTTCCAGCTTGAAACTGGTCGCATTCCACTAATTCAGCGCCGACTACGGCGCAGGCCTGTGCAATAAGGGAATCTAATTTTTCCCGGTTGTCCAAAGACACCTCATAAAAATTATGGATCGTTTACATAAACGGCCCATCACGCGCACAAATAGAGAAATTTCGCGCACCATGGGCAACCCTCACCCCCAAATCAGGGGGCTTTCTGGAGGAGATTCCGCGAAAGCGAATAGTCGTTCACAAACAAAAGCGTATCCGCCAAGGCCTGCAAGTCAAATATTTTTTCTGGCCATAAGCCCACCAACGAGCGTGTCTGGTACATATCTTCTTCGGCAAAAAGAACATCTCCACCGTCTCTCGGGCCCGAAGGTAAACCGGTGAGCAAGCGGAATCCATCGGCAGTAATAGCCTCAACCCCCACATGCACTCCTAACGCAAACGACGTCAGATTCGAGCGAAGCATATCGTGACCTGCAAAAGAATTCGGAGCCCGAATGCCCGCCAAATGAAGCAAGGTCGGTGCGATATCCATCTGACTCGTAGTAAAATCGTACACTTTAGGCGAACGAAGTGCGGGGCCCGTAATCACAAAAGGAATCCACGTGGAATTGGAATACCCACCAGTCCCAATGGTAGAAACCCCATGTTCTCCTTGCGGAAATCCGTGATCTGCCATCACCACTATGTAAGTGTTTTTGAACCAAGGTTCTTTTGCTAAGGAATCAAGAAAAGCCCCCACTTGTTTATCGGTCCATTGCATCGTGTAACGCATACGATCCGCTTGGGGAAGTGCCCGGATGGAATCCGGCATTCCAGGAATCAGGGTAAAAGGAGAGTGGTTACTTCGCGAAATAAGCCCTGCGACAAAAGGCTTCCCCGACCTTGCGAGGGAATCCCTCATGTAACGGGAAGCGGCCAAAAAGAAGGTCGAATCATCCTCAAGATTGCGGTTATAATGCACGCGGTCATACCATTTGCGAAACCATACAGACAAATTATCCCCAGCGGGATCCGCTGCAGAAAAGAAGTGGGCGACATACCCGGAATCTCTCATGATGGAAGCATAACTTGGCGCTTTTATTGTAGAAAGTT
Source organism: Fibrobacteres bacterium CG2_30_45_31 (assembly GCA_001873075.1). GTDB lineage: Bacteria > Fibrobacterota > Fibrobacteria > Fibrobacterales > Fibrobacteraceae > UBA1313. The sequence goes on from MNYL01000061.1 coordinate 8,050, forward strand.
CCGTAGCTAACTGACGCGTCCTGTGTGGAGGAATCCCCAAATGAGAAGAAAGCAACCCATCGACCGTGGGCATCCCTGAAACCTGCATCCGCATCCATGCACGCCCAACGCTTGCTAAAGAATCGAGCACAGGCGTCGCACTCGGGCGAGGATCTTCGGGGTTCAAAAACCCCACATCGAGCCCGCGGTGCGATTCCAAAAAGATCACAATAAAATTAGGGTGATTTTTCCGGGCCAAGGCCCAAGTAGAATCCATAGGAATATCTTTTTTTGGTACGCGGTACAAAGGATATTTGGCATCGGGGTATTCCCAATTTTGACCTCCCTCTCCTTCAATTTCTGCCCAATAGGAGCGCGCTTTTCGGGTCGCCTTCGCGACCATCTCCGGGGTAATCTTCGTTTCGGACTGTTTCATCTGCCATTCTTTATAAAGCACAGATATTAGAGGCGCAAGCTTGTGCATAAGGTTCGCTTCTATCCAAATCACATTCAAGCACAAAAGAGATGCGAAGAAAAATACGATAGAGCCTATAGTCAAACCGCGCCATCCAAAAGTATCCAGCTTGCAAAAACCACGTCGCAGAAAATAAGAGAGTAAAAGTACCACTGGAATCAAAAGCGCAAACACCACAAACTGCAAATACGGGACAGACGCATCCACCGCCGAATACTCAGGGAACATCATCACCGAAGAAGCGTCCTTATAGGTATCGAAAAAAGCAAACGTCAAATGGCAACCCATAAAACGCTGAATTTCGTGATCCAAATAGGTCGCAAAAAGGAGCACAAACTGGAGCCCCAAATAAATCGAAGAGAACACCCGCCGCCCCTTAAACTTACAGGCGAGTAACAGGCTCAAAATCAAAAAGGGAAGGGTCGTTTCCGCAAGCCACACAAAATCGATGCAAATTGCATGAAAAATGTATCCGGCCGGCTTGTTCACAAACGGGGTACCATAAGGATCCACTCGAAAAATCAAAAGGGCGCGCAAACCGGAATGCACTATCCAAAAAGCAAAAAAGTAGCTGACGATCCGAATTGAATCTCTAAAAGGAGATTTGGGCATCCTTGGAGTGGCATTCATGAGTTCCAAAATAGCTATCTTGTAGCCATGGTAATGATTCTACTCTTGATAATCGCAAGCATTGCAGGCACCTTGGTCAGCGTATTTTATCTGCGCAAAAATTTGATTCGTATCTCTGAGAAAAACATTCTCGAACCCAAGGCATACAAGCGGGTATTGAACTACCCCCTGACGGTGATCTGGTATGGTTACTTGATCGTCTTCTTTGTTGGGTTGTCGGTGAACAACCTGATTTTTACCTAAGAAACGAGAGCCTATGCAGAAAAATCCCCATACAAGAATGGAGATTTCTTAAAAAGCATTTTATCTCTTTTCCAAACCGTTATTTTTACAGCGGTTTCACGGGTTCGCAGATTTCAATAATGTGCCGATGCTGTGGGTGTTGTGCAGGATCATTGAGTGATTTTTCGTAACACGGACGATCATCGCATTGCCAGCCGCTCTGGGGCATCCATTCATTCATGACCCATGCCCAGGCATTCATGTATTCGGAGGCATCTATGTCAAATTTGGCCACGATGTATTTCCCTCGCGGAATTTCCATGGTCTGGAAGGGGGGTGGAACTGAAGTCCCGGGAGCCACGGTAATGCCGACGCTGATTCGAAGTTTGTCTTCTTTCGTGATATCAGGATTATCGTGGTAAATGCACAGCATTTCTGTTTCGGGCTTTTCGAGGTATCCGTTCGGACCTGCCCATTGGCAGAGTTGTCCATACATCCGCTGGAAAAGTGCCGAATCACCCGCATAGGGACCGACATGACGAATATAAGCGAATGTGCGCAGTGGCAGATCCACAATGTGGTGACTAATCGGTTTTTTGGGGGCGAGGTCGTTTATATTTTTCATTAATTTTCTCCTTGAAAGTTGAGGGTTTACCTGTTGTGCAAGATAAATTCCCAGACTTTCGAGATCTTTCCAATCCTTGCTTTTCATTTTGCAATTCTTGCGAAATGTAGTTGCAGACATTCCAAAGCCCGCCTGAAAAGCGCGTGCAAAAGAAGCGGCACTCCCAAAACCCAGATCCAGGGCCATTTGTGTGATAGGCCTTGCTACAGGCTGAGATAGCAAATTCGCAGCGCGTTCCAATCGCAGGCGCAGAATAAATTGATAGAGCGTTTCACCATTGATAAATGTGAAAATCCGGTGAAAATGGAATGACGAAAAACAGGCCACTTTCGCAATTTCTTCCAGTCGCAGAGTATCGCCGAGATGGGCCTCAATGTAATCTTCCGCCCGGTGAATTCTGCTGAAATATTCTTTTTCGTTGGATGCGGACATACTATAGGTTCCTTTATTAGCTTTAATCCAATCGCGCCATTAGGGATGTTTTTATTTTTTTGTGGAAAGCGAGTCCGCAAGGATTTCCATGGATTTTTCAATCCGCGGATCCACTCCCTTCTGATACCGGATGTCCCAGGGAATCCACACGTTGGGAGCAACGCCATGACCTTCGATTCTTTCCCCGTCCACATAAGCGTCCGTCACCGCGAGGTATAAACGATCCCCATTGGAGAGGGGAAACAGCGAGCCTGCAAGCACCGCACCTGCAGTCGTGTCCCCAAGGACAAGAGCGGTCCCA
>MNYL01000081.1 GCA_001873075.1 Fibrobacteres bacterium CG2_30_45_31
AAAATCAGTTACCAAGGGATGTGGTCAGGGCGAACCTGGATTAATCCGGAAGATTCTTTGAAGTATCGCGATGCTCGGAATGGGGTACACCCTTCTGACAATGAATACGGAAATTACTTTTATCACCATGATTATAGTCTTAGTGCCGATACCAAGCTTTACGGTATATGGGTTCCAGAAATCGGTCGCTTTACCGGTTTACGTCATGTGCTTTCTCCTGGAATTTCATACACATATGCTCCAGAGATTGACACTAATAAATATTTTGTACCACATCCATTATTGGGACAAACGCCTTATCAAACGGAACAACAGACGGTGGGTTTTTCAATTGCCAATGATTTCGATATTAAATATTTGAAGTCACGGGGCCGTTCTAAATCTGCTGATGCAGAAAAGGATACTTTGGAAGCCACGGAAGATCAATATGACACACGGCGTCTGTTTACCACTAAACATTCTACATCGTATAATTTTGCTGCCGATTCTCTCAATTGGTCTGACATTTCTTCCACTTTTGGTTTGCAGGTTTTGCCCAATTATCTTTTTACTGTGCGGACAACGCATAGTGTTTACCATGATTTTGAAGAGAACCCGACTAAGGAACGATTCCCAGAACTTACTTATTGGGGTTACGAACTTTCCAAGTCTTTTCAGTGGAGTGGAAATTTCAATGCAGGGCTTCCTTCACAAATGGGGAAGTACCAAACGACGAGCTGGTCTGCGGGGTTTGATTACCGTTATACCTTTAGTAGCACGCGTGTAGGCCGAAAACTTTTTAAAGATAATATATCCCATTCTTCTTCTATTTCCGCCTCATTACACCCCACCAATAATTGGGAAATGACGTATAGCACTCAGTACGATTATACGGAAGGAAAATTTGCAACACATAATTTTACGTTTAACAGAACTTTGCATTGCTGGAAATTGGATTTCTCTTGGACCCCTACTGGTCCTTCTTCTGGGTGGAGTTTTTCCATCTATATTAAGGATTTGCCCGATATTAAGTTAAATGCAGCGAGTACGGAGGATTAGTACTCAATGGTTTATTTTAAATTATAACTACTATGAAAGTCATTTTACCAGTTGCGGGAACCGGAACCCGATTGCGACCCTTCACACTTCATTTGCCCAAGTGCTTGTTACCCATTGCAGGAAAAACGCTTCTTGATCATATCATTGATTCTTTTAAAGATTTAAATGTTTCTGAAATGCTGTTTATTACGGGCTATAAGTATGAGCATGTAGATGCTTTTTTGAAACTCCGTAATTTTTTGAATGCTCGCACAGTTTTTCAGGAAAATCCTCAGGGCTTAGGAGAAGCAATTTCTCTCTGTCTTCCGTATTTGAAAGATGATGAACCAGTGCTTATCATTTTGGGAGATACTCTTTTTGATGCAGATCTTTCCTTTTTGCAGAACGAAACAGAAAATGTTTTGATGACTCGTGAAGTGGAAGATCCTCGTCGTTTTGGTGTTGCAGTGACGGATGCTTCAGGTCGGATTACGCGCCTTGTGGAAAAACCGGAAACCTTTGTTTCTCGCGAAGCTTTGGTGGGTATTTATTACATCCGTGATGTCGCTGCTTTGCGCAAAGCACTTTTGCGTCTTCTTAACGAGAATATTCGTACGCGTGGGGAATATCAGCTAACGGATGCTTTACAGATGATGGTGGAAGCCGGATTCAAGTTCCACACCGCTAAGATTCAATCGTGGTTGGATTGTGGTACTCCAGAAACGTTCCTTGAAACGAATGGTTTGGTTCTTTCTAAAAACGATAACAGTAAAGAGTTTACCTTCCCAGGATCTCGTCTTATTTCTCCTTGTCATATTGCGGCTAACGTGACAATCACTGATTCGACCGTGGGTCCCAACGTTTCTCTTGGGGAGGGTGTTTCTTTGATGAATGTAACCATTTCCAATAGTGTGGTTTCGGAAAGAGTGGTGGTGAAATCAAGTGAACTTAGCGACTCTATTTTGGGGGAAGACTCAGAAGTCAATTCTTTCAATGGTTCTTTACTTTTGGGTGATCATTCTAAAGTGGAATCAAGGAGAAATACTTGAACTTGATTTTGGCGAGTGCTTCGCCGCGACGTTCGGCGATTTTGACCCAACTCGGTATTCCGTTTCGTATTGAGCCTTCTCATGTTGCTGAGGATGGTAATGGACGGTCACCACTGGATTGGCCTCGCCTTTTTGCTGAAGAAAAAGCGGTGGATGTGTCGCTGAGTCACCCGAGAGAATTTGTGCTTGGTTTTGATACGCTTGTTTTCTTAGATGGAAAACCACTAGGGAAACCAAAGGATAAACATGATGCACTTAGAATGCTCTCTGCTTTAAGCGGGCGTTCGCATCAAGTGATTTCCGGTGTGGCAGTTGCTCGCGGAGGTAAAATATTTTCCTCTGGAGCAGAAAAAACAGAAGTCTTTTTTCGTTCGCTGGACCCCTCTGAAATTGCAGAGTATATTGATTCCGGTGAGCCAATGGACAAAGCGGGTGCTTATGCAATTCAGGGTAAAGGCGCTCGGTTTGTGGAATCCATTCAGGGTTGTTATTATAATGTAGTGGGTCTGCCTGTGACTCGCACTTTGAAGATGTTGAAGAATCTCGAGGAGATTGAAAATGGCTGAATTGAAAATGTCACTTGAAGACAAGTCTAACGATGAAACTCTCGGAATGTATTTGATCCGCGCTAGAAAGGCTGCGGGGATTTCTCGAGAAACGCTTGCACAAACGACTCACATTTACCTTGAAATCATTAGCAATATTGAAAATAGTGATTGGAAAAAATTCCCCGTCGAGGCTTATGTTCGGGGTTACTTGAATTCCATTTGCTCAAAATTGGAACTTGATAAGAAGAAAGTACTGGAGTGGTTTTCTGTAGAATACGGATCTTCCTATACCACGGAATTCAAGGCAGAACAAGATGTGACTTCACCTATGATCCTGTCCAAAAAATTGGCCGATGAGTCCACAGGAAATTCCAAAACGGTTCCCATTGTTCTTCTTATTTTGTTGGTGATCGCATTTCTTGCGGTGATGAACTTCATGAAAAAGACGGAGAATGCGGAAACTCCGCCAGTAACACCTGTTGAGGTAAATACGGCCATTGAAGATACTCTAGCGGACTCTTTGAATATTCCAGAAGGAGCAGAATCGGTTCCCGTAGATTCTACGGTGTCAACAAAGGTTGATTTTGTGAAGGCTGAGCCCCCTTCTCCGACTAAGAGAGATTCCATTAAACCGACTAAGAAGGATTCCATTAAATATTCTTCAGCAACGACATTTCTAATGTCTTCAAACTCAGCACCCTCCCCGGCTGTGGTATTTTCCAAAAATAAAACTCATGTAGTCATTAGCGGAAACGGAAAAGCGATTTCGTGGGTGGGCATCAAGAAACATGCTGCGGATTCTTTGTTTTTGAAAGAAGCGAATATCTCCAGTGTGACATCTGAAATTGAATACGCTTACGATGATACGCTTTTTGTTGTGATCGGAAATGCAGCCGGCATTGGTAAAATGGTTTTGAATGGTGTTGAAACGGCTATTCCTGTGAAAAAAGACGGTCGTACAACGCGCCTTTGTCTTTTGAATGGTAAAATTTTTCCGGGAGTTCACTGATGCGTCAAATCTCATTGAGCCGTAACACTCGCGAGACCAAAATTGCGCTGTCTCTGAATTTGGATGATGCCACACGTGGAGTCATTGATACAGGGTCTGCGTTCTTAGACCATATGCTGGATTTATTTCAGGTTCATGGCGGTTTTTCCATGAATTTGAAATGCATCGGAGACAAGCAAATCGATATGCATCACAGCATTGAGGATATTGGTATTGTGTTTGGGCAAGCTTTGTCGGATTGTCTTGGAGATAAAAAAGGCATTGAACGATATGGTTTTTACTTTGTGCCTATGGATGAAGCTTTAGCTCGTGTGTGCGTGGATTTCAGCAATCGCATCGGTATTGTGTGGAATGTGAAGCTTCCGTCATCAACAGTGGGCGCTGATTCTATGGACGCGAGTTTATTCGAACATTTCTTTAAGAGCGTTGGCGAAAATGCACGTATGAATTTACATGTAGAACTGTTTTATGGTAACGACAATCATCATTGCTTAGAGGCTATTTTCAAAGCTTTTGCCCGTGCAGTGGCGATGGCAGTGAGCCCTTCTCGAAACATTCAAGGCGTTCCGAGTTCGAAGGGTGTTCTTTAAAATCAGTTACATATACACTGTTTACCATTTGGGGATGCGAATGGCGTCCCCTTTTTTCAGGTGCTCCAAGGATACTCCTGGGTTCACGGACTGCAAAGTCGAGAGTGTATAAAAGTGAGGAAGTTTGGACGCTTCTTTACCGTAAGTGCGACTGAGAAGCTTGAATAGGTCTTCATCTTCATTGGCTTTCACTACTTTGAAATTATCGGTGTTGGATGGGTCTGATTGCCATTTTTCGAGGGCATTCGAGAAGCTGGATACAAAGTTTTCTTCTTTTTGGGAAGTTTGGACTTCCGCTTGTTGTTCGCTTATGGATGAGGTCGTTTTGTGTGCGGAAGAGGATTGAGCCTTCGCCTGGTTTGATTTGGGAAGAGTAAACAAAGGCATTTTGTGAGGGTTTATCGAAATGACTTCTTCGTTGGTAGATGTGTCCTTTAGGATGGGTTCTGTGGCCAAAATGGAGTCCAAAGAAGCTATATAGGCACTGTCAGGCCAAGACTCTAAAGGGTAGCGTTTGTTTATCTGGAGACGCTCAATGACCTCCGATTCTGGAGTACAAGCGAAAAAAAATGCACAAAGAAGCAGAATAAAGCTTTTCATGCTCCAAAAATACTATTTACGTCTTGCCAAAATGGTGGTTTGCACTTAAATTTGGGCTCTCAAACGTAGATTCAGCAGGATTTCAAAAATGAAAGAAGGCATTCATCCAAGTTACAAACCGGTCGTGTTTATCGATGCGAATACGGGTAAAGAGTATATCTCCCGCTCCACAAAGCATGTTTCCGAAAAGAAAGTGATTGACGGTGTCGAGTATGGGGTGATTTCTTTGGAAATCACCGCAGACACACATCCTTTCTGGACAGGAAAACAGCACCGTGTGGATACTGCGGGTCGAATTGATCGCTTTAACAAGCGTTTTGCTTCGAATATCGTGGGTGCCAAGCGCAAGACCCGCAAGGACGCGAAAGACGACGTTGCGGAATAATTTTCTGCGTTAAATTTGTTTATCAGAAAGCCTCCCTTTGTGGAGGTTTTTTGTTTGCTCTTTTTTGTGACTTATGAAAAAATAAGTTTGAACATATTCCCGTTTTTTTGTATTTTTGCGGGCACTTCACATGTGCGAGGCATTTATTATGAAAAAGATTTTTCTCCCCCTAGTTGTTGGTCTGGTGGCTCTTGCTCTCACGGGATGTGAGAAAAAAGGGACGATTTCGGGTCAAGTGCTTGATCCGTTCACAGGTAAGGCTGTTGAAATGCCAACGGTGTGGATGGATTCTACCATTTTTTCAACGCAAAAAGCCAAGTATGAATTCAAGGCCGATTTGCAACAGGGCAAGTTTAAGTTTGTGGAAGTACCTGCGGGTGAATATCTCGTGAAGGCTCGCCGTAGTAAATATGTATTGGGTCAGCAGAAGGTGACTACCACCGATAAAAATCCGAATGCAGAAATAACTCTTTATGTCTATAGCGATCAAGTGAATCCTGGTCTTTATCAGGTGAAGGATAGTGTTCAGAAGATCTCCAATGAATGGGTGATTTTCTCTGCAAGTTGCAAAGAATCCGTGGCTGGTTACCGCAGAAGTTATACAGAAGATTTGAATGCAAGCCGTGTACCAGGTTCTAAAAAGTCAAGTTCAAAAACAGAGTTGAAGGTGAATAAACTTCCAGATCCCCGGGTGGTGGATGCAAACCTTTCTGTTTTGTATTGCAACCAGAGCTCCGTCACGACTCCGGTTGAGGCTTCTTCTTATCCTGCCATTACGGGTTCCGTCTCTAGCCATGCCGATTGCTCCGGTTTTTCTGCTGCTGAAAAAGACGGAATTTTTGCCAACAAGGAAAAAGAAACCAAGCTGACTGTTACATACAAGGCTGAGGGCCTTTATGAAATTTCTGGAACTCTTCCGAAGGGAAGGCAGATTGTGCGCCTTTATCAAGAAGGAAAGACACTTCAGACTTATTATTTTGAAGTGAAGTAAAAATTCGTTTCGATTGATGCAAAAATTGGCTCGCAAATAGGTGCGGGCCTTTTTTGTGCTTGGCAAAACCTAATTTATTTGCCATTTTTTTTTACCTTTATCTCATGCAAAAAATTATCGAAAAATTAGGGCTTTCAAGGAAGGACGGAATTATCGTTGTTTTGGTTTTCGCTGTGTTGGGCGTGTCCTTTTCCATATTTAATGCACTTTCTGTGGTTACCGCGCGCGCTTGGGATATTCAGTGGGGCTATTACGCGATTCTTTTGACATTCGTTGTGATGCTTGTTGGTTTTGTCTTTAATGCGAAAGACTTTATTTGCCGCCTTCGGAATCATTTACCCTCCAAGTGGAGTTTGATTGTTCTCTCCGCTCTGCTTGTATTTTTCTCTGTTTTTGCAGTGAATCACATTGGGAATACGCACCGCGTGTTGAGTGATGAAACGAGTTGGGAGTCCATGGGACTACAAATGTATTTTGCCCATACGGGTGGTATTTGTAATGAGGGCTTGTGGGAAGGGGAGGTTCTGGATTGTAAAGCAGAAGTCAACAACTTTAAGGGAAAAGCGTTGGGCTTTATTTATTCCTTGGTCTTTCAGATTGCTGAACCCGGACGTGATACTGCACTTGCTGTGAATTTTCCTCTGTTCCTTTTAAGTTTGATTGCTTTTTTCCTTGCATTATCTGTGTGGTTTAAGAATGAGTGGCTGGCACTTGCCGCTACGGCTTTTTTAGGCGGGATGCCCATCTATTTGCTTCAGTCTCGTTCGGCTTCGACGGAAGTCCTTTATATTGCTTTGCTGACTCTTTTGATGGCTTGGTATGCTTTGGTGCCATCCAAGAATGTCCATTGGAAACATTTCTTGGTAGTGGTTCCCTTGCTTGGTTTTTTTGCGCAAACGCGGCAAGAAACTGTTTTTGCGTTTATCCCCTTTGCCCTTTTTTATTGGCGTTATTTCCGCGAAGAATTTTATAGGCTTCCGCTTTTTGTTTTGTCTGTCGTCGCTGTAAGTTGGCCTTCTATAAATACGATGGCTGCGTATCGTGGGTATGATTTTCAGGGTGGGGAACATGCGGCGCATTCGATTGACAACTTCATTTTCAATGTGAAGTCGAACATCAATGTGATGCTTAATTTTGACCCGGACCCGGCCTTCGGAGGCGTTCTTAAAAATCCATTCTATTCGACATTCACCATTCTTTTGCTTTTCTCTACGGCTTGGTTGCTTTTGAGATTAATTGTCAATCGTCGTTATGTGCGGGGAGCCATTCTCGGATTTTTCTTTAGTTTGCAAATATTTGTCATTCTGTTTAATGTTTCGGGAACATTTGAGATCGATATTAATCAACGTTATGTGTTGGTGGCTCTACCGTTATTTGCTATGATCATGGCCCTTGGTCTCAAGGATTTTTTGGATACAGTCGTTTTCCCAGGCAAACACGATAAGGCCTGTTATATCACGGTAGGTGTGGCGGTTTTGCTTTCTGTGGGGTTAGCGATTCACCATGTGAAAAGCTTTGACTCCAATATGCTTTATTACAAGAATAAATTATTAGTAGAAGAAGATTATCTGAATACCTATCTCGCGAAGTTCCCTGAGAAGTCGATATTCATTTACGCGCGGCCTTGGCAAATGCTCGCTTCAAGACATAGCAGTTTTAGCGAAAGAACGTTTATGAATTGGACTACGGATGATTTTTCCCGTTGGATGCAATGGAGTCATGGTAATATTTATCTTGTGCGTGGTCAGGATGGTTATGGAAATGTAGACCGCAGTTCTCGCGTTGTGGGTTTTAAAACGACGGATCAAATTGAAACGATTTTGGAAGGTTACAAGCTGAAACGGGTGTTACAGGAAAATAGACTTTTCGGCTATCCTTTAACCGTTCACCAAATACTTGCTAAGAAGGGTGTTTCTATGTTCGCCCAAAATCTTTCCATTGGGGAAGTGGTGAATGGAACCGTGGAAGTCGGCAAACTATTTCAAAATACGATTTCTTATGATGTATTTCTGAATGATTCTCTTTGGGTTCATGATTCGCTTGCGAAGCCTTTGGATACGCTTTCACTCACGGGCGCGAAGGTGGGTTTACAGCGAGTGAAATTTGCTTTCTATACCCCTGATGCGGAAACGGTTTATGTGTTCCGAGATTTCTTTAAGGAAGATCGTTCGGTGGCTCTTTTGACTTCGTTACCACTTGCGTCCAAAACGCAGGCTTGGGGAGAACCTCAAATAGGAAAAAGTGTAGAGCAGCATGTCATGAAATTGGATGGAGAACCATTCTCCTATGGATTTGGCTCTCACGCTTCTTCTAATTTGGCTTTTGATATGCCCCGTAATTTTGGGATGTTCCATGCGACGATCGGTTTGGATGACGAAAGTGCTTGTGGAGATGGTGTGGAATTTTCTGTTGTGGGCGATGGTCGTGAATTGTTCCGGTCGAAGAAACTTTATTCTCGCGATAGGGAAAATATCGCGGTCTCTGTCGCAGGGGTGAAACGCCTTGAATTGGTCGCGATAGAAGGGGAAAATAAGGATTGTGATCATGCGGATTGGGCGAATGCCTGGTTTTCTGCAGGAGCTATTTGATGAAGGTTTTGGTCTCGCCCTTAGATTGGGGACTTGGACACGCCACACGCTGCATTCCCGTGATCAAAGCCTATCTTGCTCATGGAGCAGAGGTGGAGCTTGCGACCTGTGGTTCTTCTGCCATTTTGTACCAAACGGAATTTCCAGATTTAGTTCAACATGAAATCCCATCGTACGGAATTCGTTACCCAAAGCATGGATCTGAAATGCCGTTGTGGTTGTTTAGAAATTTGCCGCGATTATCTCAGGTGGTTGAAGCAGAACATCAGCGCATTGAGCAAATAGTAAAAGAGCGAAATATTCAAGTGGTGCTTTCGGATAATCGATTTGGTAGTTATTCTACGCATGCAAAATCTATTTATATGACGCATCAAATGCGCATCGCGTTCCCTTTTCCTCTGGCATTTTTGGAATCTTTTGGTATTCATTGGCATTTAAGACAAATGAAAAATTTTTCGGAAATTTGGATTCCAGATTTTCCAGAGGCTCCAGGAATGGCGGGGACGCTTTCTCATGTGCCTCATTTACCGCGCCCTGTAAAGTATGTCGGTTTGTTGTCTCGATTTGAATCCCCTTCGGTTACGGAAACAAAAGATATTGATGTTTTGGCAATCCTTTCCGGGCCAGAACCCATGCGAACGATTTTAGAACATCAAGTTTTAGACACTCTTTCTCAAATTCCTGGGAATCATGCGGTGATTTTAGGAATTCCTGGAGCCTCTCTTAAAGAGTTCAAAAGAGGAAATATTTCTTTGTATAGTCATTTGGAAACAGCGGATTTTGCTCGTATGGTGGCACGTGCGCAAACTGTACTTGCGAGGCCTGGTTATAGTACTGTGATGGATATGGCGAGATTGGGGGCGAGTTGTATTTTTGTACCAACTCCGGGTCAAACAGAACAGCTCTATTTAGGAACGTCTCTTTGCACAGCAGGTTCTGCGGGTCTCATTTCTCAGAAGGCTCTTTCTCCTTCCTCATTCGAAAAAGCGAGAGAGAAAAGGTATCGGATTCCAGAGCCTTTAACACAAAAGCCTCTTTTATCTTTGGCCATTTCTACCGCTTACTAAATTGGGTGTATGAGAAAGAGTATCCTTGCTTTTCCGCTTCCTGTATCTGTTGATAAAGCCGCGACCTTTTTGGCCGACAAAATACATTTGCAACTCCCTGAAATTTCGGGAACGCTTTTGATTGTGCCTGGATGTTCCTTGTCCTTTTCTGGGGTATTACAGGGCCCTGTGGCGGGATTAGAAGATATCTTTGAAGAACACGCTTTGTTGGAACCTGAAGAATTACAAAATATTAGAAATCACGGTTCTCTATTTTTTTTACAGTGTACTCTCCAATCGGTTGCGGATTTCAATTCTTTGATGAAAGTGATTGTTTCTTTTTTGGATGGCGGCGCTTTGGGTATTTATATGGAGCAGTGTGGTTGTGCCTTAAGTGCTTCTCTCTTCAAGTCTATCGCTGCAAGTGATTTGCCGATGGAAGGATTTCTCAATTTTATTGAAACTCGAGAGGATCTCTATACCTTAGGAATGGAATCATTTGGACTCCCTGATGTGTGCATTTCTCTTACGAGCGGAGATACGGAGACTTTGCGCAATATTCTTTCTTGTGTTGCGGATGCGCTTTTTATGGAGAATCTACCAGTGGATACAGGTACCAAATGGGCGGATGCCGATGGTGCTGAATTTGAATTCCGAAAAGAAGCAAAACTCCCCT
>MNYL01000203.1 GCA_001873075.1 Fibrobacteres bacterium CG2_30_45_31
AAACGTCTTCCGAGGTTCATGACGTTCCTCAAACAGTGACAAATTTTGATGGATTTCTGGGGGGCACATTATCTAATGGAAATGCTTTTGGTTTGCATGTCTACATAGCGCACCAAGATGGCGGATATGAAACAGAAAGCGGAACCTATCAAGTAGATTCGGATGCCTATGCTTCTATTATCCGTGGTGATGCAGGTATTAATTGGCAGTTTGCGAATAGCATTGATTTTGAATTGACAGGGGGCATTGCTCGCGTTCAATATGGTCCAGAGCACAAGGGTTTCTTTGAAGATGGAGACTTTTCTTACCTGGCAAGTTCTCGCGCTTTCTTTACTTTGGATGCAATTGATGGGGAAATTATTCCTGCGGCAAGCGCTCATTTTATCAAGGCCCCGGGCATCAAGGAAACTCATGCTCAGGTTGGCATAGGTATTAATGTGGCTCTTGATCGTGGCTTTTTCTGGATGGGATGGGACTTTATTTGGAATAAACAACAGGCTCATAACTGGACGTTTGATTATGACACAGGGGAATCTACCTATAATTCCCAGTACGATGATAAATTCTGGGATGCAAGGGAAGACATTGGGGGTCAAGTCAGTTTTGGTATCGAACGTAATATCTGGTGGGATTGGTTCGTTGTTCGTGTGGGGGGGCAAAAATCAATTTTGTATACTCAGTGTGATCAGAACGATAATAATGTTGGCAGTAAGGGTATTTGTTCTGGTGATGGTAATTTCTTTACAACCAATCCTACGGGAAATGGTACTACGAAGGATCATGTTGGTTGGGGCTTTGGAATCAATATTGAAGAAAAGTTGAAGATTGATGTTACTGTTGCGGAAGATTTACTTTTCAGAAATCCGTTTCAGGGTGAAGGCCGTTTTCTTTCCCGCATTGATGCAACCTATTCTTTTTAGTTAAAAGTCGGTTAACTCTATTTGAAAAGCGTTCCTATAAGGAACGCTTTTTTTATATTGTATTACCATGTTCAAAATATTAATGCCCATCTGTTGTTTATGCTTGTTGTTGGGGTGTTCTGAGCCTCCAGAACGCATCGAAATCAAATTGACACCGTACTTGCAAGAAGACTTAAAATTTATGGTAGCGGAGAAGTTACGAGCATCGAAAGATCGGGCGAGTCTTTTGGATTCCCCTTATTATAAAATTCGAGATTTGAGATTCTTTGATGGGGCTAAGGCTGAGATTTATTCCGCCTACGCACAGGTTGATTTTTACGTATTCAAGAATATCAAAATGTATGAGACCAGAAAGTATCGCTATGATGCGAATCGCCGCTATTGGGACCGTTATTTAAAGCAGTTGCATTTTGGTGTAGACACAGATGAGAAATGATTTTGTGAGAAAAATTTAAGCTATATTATTGACACCACTATAAAAGGATAGCATTTTGTTCGGACTTTTTTCTTGTGACATTGGTATAGATCTTGGTACTGCCAACACCTTAGTGCATGTGGCTGGACAGGGCATTCTCATTAACGAGCCAACAGTCGTTGCGATTGATCGTAAAAATGATAGAGTCTCTGCAATTGGCAGTGAAGCAAAGAAAATGTTGGGCCGTACTCCTGGTGAAAGTATTGCTGTTCGCCCTATGAAAGATGGTGTGATTGCGGATTTCCAGTTAGTGGAAATTCTTTTACAGACTTTCATTAAACGGGTACAAAAGTATCCCCTTTTCTTGGTTAAGCCACGAGTGGTGATTGGTGTTCCTTCTGGTATTACAGAAGTCGAAAAACGTGCAGTTACGGATGCTGCTCGTATGGCAGGAGCGAAAGAAGTTCATTTAGTTCATGAGCCTATGGCCGCCGCTATCGGTATGGGCATTCCTGTCGAAGATCCTGTTGGCAATATGATTGTTGATGTGGGTGGGGGAACTTCTGATATTGCAGTGATCGCATTGAATGGCACCGTATGCAGCGCTTCTGTCCGCGTTGGTGGTGATGAGATGGATGAAGCCATCGTAAATTATCTTCGTAAGACCTATAATCTTTTTGTAGGTGAAAGTACTGCGGAGCAGATTAAAATTCAAATAGGTTCCGCGTTCCCATTGGATAAAGAACTTTCCATGGATGTGAAGGGACGAGATATTATGGCCGGTGTTCCTCGTACCATGACGATTACGAGTGAAGAAATTCGTGAAGCTTTAAATGAGCCTGTGACAGCGATTGTGGAAGCTGTGAAACAAGCTCTTGGTATAACCCCTCCTGAACTTTCTGCGGATATTTTAGATCGTGGAATTATTATGACGGGTGGTGGCTCTCAATTGCGTGGTTTGGATTCTCGCATTCGTCAAGAGACGGGACTTTCGGTGAATGTCATTGATGATGCTCTGATTTGTGTTTGCAAAGGCGCAGCACGCATTCTTGAAGATCTGGACAGATATCGCCCAGTTTTGATTGCGTCTTCCATTTAAGGTACATAAGCGGGTGCGGTGATGATAAAACTTGCCCGTCTTTTGAGTTCTTTCTTTGCCCTTGGGCATGGATTGGTTTTGTTAGTTGTTCTAATCGCCCTATGCATTGTAATGCGTAAGGCATCAAATTCCACGCAAGAAAATATCATCTCTGGGGCATTATCTTCTGTTTATTATCCGGCACAGTGGGTACTTTCTTCTGTAAATGAAATTCGTTCAGTGGCAAAAGAAAATGAGCTATTGAAAAAAGAGAATGCCCGGCTTCAAATGGAGAACAACAATGCGAGAGAGGGACTTCAAGAACTTTCTCGTCTTCAGGAGTTGGTGCATTTTGATAATAAGTGGGATTATCCGATTGTCACTGCCCGTGTTGTGGGACAAAACCCGGGACGATTTTTAACGACGCTTATTGTGAATCGCGGTACTAAACAGGGTATTCAGGTAGATATGCCTGTGTTTACTGTTCGGGGCCTTGTAGGGCGAGTATCTCGCATTTCTGAGAATCATTCACGCATTCAATTATTGCTGGACCCTAATCTCAAACTTTCTGTTCTTGAAAAAAAATCTCGAATGGTTGGCTTTTTAGAAGGTGCCAATGGGCATCATATTTCTGCAATGATTCCTGCAAATATAGGGGTAAGAGTGGGTGATACTCTTTTGACTTCTGGTCTTGGAGGAATTTTTCCGAAAGGAATAGGTATTGGTACTATAAGTTCTATTCGCACGGGTGATGTCGAAGTTATTTGCCATATGGAAGTGACTCCATTCCAAGAGTTTTATCGATTGGAAGAAGTTTTCATTATGCAAAAAGAGCCAGATTGGGTGGTTCGGGAGCTACTGACCGATGATTAAGCTACTGAAATTCCCTATACTTTTTTTGATCAGTGTGGTTATTCAGACGACATTGATTTCATGGATTCGTGTGTTTGACATTGGTCCTGATTTTATTTTGATTTTTGTTGTTTTGGTGGCTTTGCGTCGCGGTCCCATTGTGGGAATGTTGTGGGGCTTTTTTGCGGGTTTCTCTCAAGATGTTTATGCGCCTGTAGAATGGCTCGGGGCTCACACTGTGGCACTCACGGTGGTGGGATTCATTGTGGGACAATTTGAAGAACGTTTTTTATCTTTAAACTTGGTGACGAAAGTGGGTGTATTGGGGCTAGGGTTTCTCATTCGCGACATAATTTATTTTGTTGTTATTGGGGTGAAGGTTGATGGTGAGTTTGCATCTTTACTTTTGATGAATACTTTACCGGAATGTATTTATACGATGTTGTGTGGTACGCTTGTATTCCATTTCGTATTTCATCGCAACGGTCAGCGCCCGCATGCTCGATAGTGTGTTAAAAAATGACGAGAAACAAGATCGCAATTTTAAGATCTTGATATATATCGCAACCGTCGCTATCGTTTTTCTTGCTTTGGCTGGGCGATTATTTTATTTGCAATATATTCAATACGAGGAAAATTTTCAGCGCTCTGAAAATAATCGTATGCGCCGTATTGTACTCACTGCAGAGCGGGGCTCTATTTTTGATCGAAATGAGAAAGTGCTTGTACGGAATCGGCCTTCCTATCAAATTGCGGTACTGCCTTCGGAGTTAAAAAACAGAGACTCTGTTTTTCAGAGGCTATTGCGCATTAAGGATTCGACGGGGGCTCGAATATTTGATTCTGCTTCCGTGGATACGGCATTTCAACGGAGTCGTTGGATTAAGCATGGTTTTTTGCGCATTTTGGAAGATGCCTCTCCCGAGCAGGTCTCTATTATTGAGGAACGCTCTGCTGATTTACCAGGCGTAGTCACATTGGTGGAATCGCGACGTGAATATCCTTATGGGACTATGGCCGCTCACGTTTTTGGATACACGGGAGAAGTTTCAGAAGAGCAACTAGATAAAGAGGAATTTAAAAATTATTCCTTGGGAGATCGCATTGGACAAAAAGGCCTTGAAAAAGAATATGATCATGAGTTCCGGGGAACAGATGGGGTAAAATTTATTGAAGTGAATGCTTTTGGTAGGGAAGTGGGTTTGATTCAAGGGATGGGAATTCAAGAGGCTATTCCCGGTTATCATATGGTGACTACTTTGGATTTAGAATTGCAAAGGGTCGCAGAAGAAGCTCTGCCGGATTCTGTACGCGGTGCTATAGTGGCACTGGATCCACGAACTGGTGAAATTCTTGCAATGGTAAGTTCTCCCCGTTTAGATCCTAATATTTTTTCTTTGAAACGAAGGGAACGTAATAAGGGCTGGGCAGAAGTCGCTTTAGATTCAACGCGTCCTCTTACGAATCGTGCTATTTCTGGTGTGTATCCACCAGCCTCTGTCTTTAAGTTAATTACGGCGGGTGCAGGTTTGGAAAATGGATTTTTGTCTCGTCATTCTTATATGCCAAAACCATGTACTGGTGGGTATCAGTTTGGTTCGCGTTATCAGAAATGTTGGGGGACTCATGGGCGCCTGGATCTTGTGAATGCAATTCGTCTTTCTTGTGATGTTTATTTTTATCAGGCAGGGTTAGCCATAGGAATGGAACGTATTAATGAGTTTGGAGAGCGATTCGGTTTAGGATCTATTCTGGGAGTGGATATCCCTGGAGAAAGAGGTGGCTGGCTTCCTGATTCGGCGAGTTTTAATGCGAGAAATAAGCGCAATGGATGGCGATGGGCTCGGGGTTTGATCTTAAATTTGGCGATTGGACAAGGACAGTTAGTGACACCATTGCAGCAAGCAGTCATGGTGGGATCCATGGCTACAGGGAAAGGTGTTTATCGACCCCATTTTATGAAAGAGCTTCGTAGTTTTGATGGTAAGGTGGTACGACGTTATGAGCCTGTGAAAATTCATGAGGGTCAGATGAGCGCGGAAACGCACCAGATTTTATTGGATGGTATGGACTCTGTAGTAAATCATCCTGGCGGCACAGGCCGAAGGGCTGCTCTTCCCGGAATTCGAGTTGGCGGAAAGTCTGGTTCAGGAGAATGGAAAAAGGGTGAGAAAACACATGCTTGGTTTGTTGCCGTAGCTCCTTTAGAAGATCCTCAAATTGTCGTTGCGGTGATTCAGGAAGCAGAAGGTGGAGGTGGTGCAAAATCTGCTCCCATATGCCGTAAAATCATGGAACAATATTTCTTTGGAAGTGTAGAGGATGAGGAAAAGAATAAGAAGGAGGTTTTACCGTGAGGGGTTCCGGCCGATTTCTCGATAATACGATGAAGGTGGATTGGTTTTTTTTATTGCTCGTTTTATTGCTTATGAGCATCGGTTTGACATTGGTTTATTCTGCGACGGCAACTCGCGAAACTATTTGGTATCAGTCTCTTTGGTTTCATCAGGGGATCTATTTTTGTGCTGGTTGTATTCTTGCAATGTTTATTGCTTTGATTAAAATTGATTATTGGAAAAAAATGGCCTGGCCTTTTTATTTCATGGTCATTATCTCATTGACTTTTGTTGCATTAGGTGGAGGGGATAGTGCAAAGGGTGCTGGACGGTGGATTGATCTGGGTTTCATAAGAATTCAACCTTCTGAATTTGCCAAAATTGCCTATTTGCTCGCTATTTCAAGTTGGCTCTCGGTGCATCCCGTAAGTTTAATTCGACTGAAAAGTTTAATAGTTCCGGGGCTTATTTTTATTGTTCCATTTTTGTTGGTATTAAAACAGCCTGATTTGAGTACGGCGCTTGTATTTACGGCTGTAACGTTGGTGGGCTTCTATTGGGCGGGGTTGACTCTTATTGATCTATTTATTTTGCTAAGCCCTGTATTTTCTGTGTTGCTTTCCTATCCGCAGATTCCCTATTCGCAAATTTTATGGGGACTTCTGATAACCGCAGTGTTTTTTGTTTTGATAAAGTATCATTATCCCAAAAAATTGACAATTCTCTTTTTGTCACTCACTATTATTTCCGGTTATGCGAGCTCTATGGCTTGGAATTCTTTGGAAGACCATCAAAGAAGCCGTGTAATGACATTTATGGATCCGATGCGTGACCCTCAAGGGGAGGGTTATCAAGTGATTCAGTCAAAAGTCGCGATTGGCTCGGGAGGGCTTCTAGGAAAGGGTTTGGGTGAGGGTTCTCAGACGAATCTTGCTTTTTTACCGGAAGAACATACGGATTTTATTTTTAGTGTGTTGGGAGAACAATTTGGCTTTTTGGGTGGCTTCACCGCACTTACCCTCTATTTTCTTTTCTTGTGGCGAGGAATGTCTATTTGTCGGCTGCATCTGGATCCATTTGTGAATCTTGTGGTGGCAGGAGCTTGTACTATTTTTCTTTTTCACATTACCGTGAATATTTCCATGACTCTGGGAATGATGCCGGTGACAGGATTACCACTGCCATTCCTTTCCTACGGCGGTTCATTTTTGCTCACCTGCATGATGCTTGTGGGGTTATTGGTGAATATGCGTTATCAGGGAAGCCAGCTGGAAAATAATTACAAGAACTAAAAATATTATTCTCTCTTTTCTTCCCTTGCGCGTTTTAAATAGTGTCTATAGAGGTACGAAACAAAGCAAGGGATAGAAATGTCGGTTTCTCAATATTTTTCAGGATTCTTTTTTGGTAATATCTGTTTGGGGTGTGGGCGATCTAATGAAAAGTTAGATCCTTGGTTGTGTCCAAATTGTCGAGAAGAATTATGTTGTATGGGACGGGATTTTTTGATGCCACATCCAGATGTTGTTTGTCTTTATCCCATGGTTTCCTTGACACGACATTTGGTACATGCGCTAAAGTATAATAGTATGCCTGGGCTAGGGCGTTATTTAGTACAACATTCTTCTGTGGGGCAGGGCGGGGAGGCTTTGCAATGTCTCCGGGAGTGGGGAGCATCGAAAGTATTTTTGCCCGTTCCTCTCCATTCTGCACGTTTACGAGAACGAGGATACAACCAAGCGGAAAAGATTGCAAACGCGCTCGCTCTCAGAATGAGTGGACGTGTGGGTGCTTGTTTGGAGCGCCAAACTTTTCGAATTTCACAGACGACGCTTTCGGCGAAAGAACGAGAAATGAATGTTGCAGGTGCGTTTCGAGTAAGAAAAAAAATGGGAAATTTTTTGTCCTCATCTTTGCCGATCGTAGTGGATGATGTTTATACCACGGGGGCCACCACAAACGCGTGCCTGTATGCGTTATCAACCGCAGGGATTCCTAATGGTAAAGTTTGCACATTAATTTATGAACAACCCACTTCGGCGGCACTCGACTATGTGGCTGATTCTCAAACAGAATGGAATTAATCATCTCTTAAATTTTTGATTTTCTTTAGGGTTCGTCTAAAATGGCTTTGCGGTAATGAAATTAAGCTAGGCTGAGCTAAAGTCGGAATGAAAGATCACTCATTATAGTGAGTTCACCGTTATTCGTTTCGATGTTCTCTAGCGGGAATCAGCAATCGAGTCATAGAAAATGGACTTTTAGAAGGGGTCTTTTGTATATTTATTCGCATGGCAACAATTTTTTTATTCTTAAATAAAATTATGGGGGCTCGCGAAGATATCGCGAAGCTTATTCTACGCTTTACTGTGGGAGGTTTGATGCTTTTTCACGGCATTGCAAAACTCATGCACAAAAGTAATTTTATTGAATTGCTGTTAACGAATCATGGTTTGCCGACTTTCGTTGCTCTCGGAGTTCCGGTTGGCGAGGTACTTGCTCCGTTTTTGCTTATTTTAGGCGTGTGTACGAGGGTCTCGTCACTCATTGTGGCTTTCACTATGGTTATGTCTATTTACTTAGCGTTGGGCCCAACGGCCTTTGCTTTTACTGCCTATGGAGGCCCTGGGGGAGAATTAAATTTCTTCTATTTCTTTGTTTCTCTCGCCATATTCCTGTTGGGTCCAGGCAAATATTCTCTGTATCGGGGTAATAAGACCTATCTACAGTAGAGTAGGCTTGCTATGTATTTTGCCACTTCTTTTTAGACTTTTTAAAATGAAAAACCACCGAAATCAGTTTAATGATTTCGGTGGTTTTGTTTACGGAGGAAGAGGGACTCGAACCCCCAAGCCTTGCGGCGGCGGTTTTCAAGACCGCTGACTTACCAGTTAGCCTATTCCTCCAAAAGGTGGCGTAAGGATAAAAAAGTAAAAAAGAATCGTCAATAAAAGGTTCTGAAAAAAACAAAAACAAAGGCCTCGAATATACCGAGACCTTTGAGTTAGAAGTGGCTCCGAGCGGAATTGAACCGTTGACACGCGGATTTTCAGTCCGCTGCTCTACCAACTGAGCTACAGAGCCATTTAATCTGAGCCAAAGTTAGTACCTCGCTTTTGGGTTGTCAAGGGGGATTGTTCGGAAAGCATCTTCTTTTTTGTGTGATATAAGAAACACCATAGAAGTTTTGGAGACAGATGTAAACAGACTTTTACCCCAAGATACGTCCTTTTTTTCTTATTTCATATAGATTCTTGTTCAAACGAACTCAGGTAGATTCGTTTCCAGAGAAAGGCCTTTTTTATGCAAGTTAAGTCTCTACTACAGGCAAGATTGGTTTTGAGTTTAACTCTGACTTTGCTAGTAGGATGTGGTAATGATTCAAGTGAAAATGCCGATCCAGAAATCAGCAGTAGCTCTAATGTGGAACTTTCCAGTGGTGTTATTTTAAATAGTTCATCTTCAAAAATTACGGGAGATAGCTCTTCTTCCTCTTCAAGTATTTCTTCCTCCTCAGGGATTCAGGGAAGTTCTTCTTCTGGAGAGGTCTTGCCCCAGGTAAAATGGGTCGGAAATTCTGCTTTGGTAATTACAGAAATTGCCACGGTGAATTTGACTTGGTTGGATGACCAAGGTGAAGATCCTGGTTGGATTGAAATTTATAATGCGGGTTCTGAGTATGCCAATCTGAACGGTTATTCATTGGTCGAAAATTTAGGTACTCCTCGCAAGTGGGTTTTTGGCGATGAACTCATCCCACCAAAAGGATTTCGCACTGTATTTTGTTCAAATCGAAATTTGACAGTCGCTCCTGCAGGAACCGATACTGATTCCACTCATTATCGCACGCATACAAACTGGAAACTTGAAAAGGATGGAGGAGCCGTCTATCTTATTGACCCTAACTGGAGCATTCGTGACTCTGTTCGTTATCCAATGCTCCCAACAGGAACGAGTTGGGGAATTATGAACAGGGGAACTTGGAAGTATTTCGGAACTCCGACACCAGAAAAGAAGAATATTGAATCGACAGCTTTTGACGGCATTGGTCCTACGGTTACTTTTGGTAGTACTCAGGCGGCAGGGTTCTATAAGAATCCGATTACTTTAGAAATACCCACGGCGAGTAGTGGGGCGACTGTGCGATGCACGTTTGATGGCTCTGTGCCAACGTCATCCACTTCGAAGATGGCATCTCCCTACTACATTGATTCCAATACGGTGGTTCGCTGTGCTGCTTTTTTGGCTGGTTATCTTTCCGGTAGCGTGACAACAAATACTTTTTTCATTGGAGAGTCTGTATCGCTTCCGGTCGTAGCGATTTCCGTAAACCCGGATTCTATGTTTGATTCTAACATTGGAATGTATGAATTTGGAGCGGGACTTGGTGAGTATTGTGCGGAACCTTGTGAGGCTGCAAATTTCTGGAAAGATGAGGAATTGCCCGCTCATGTCGAGTTCTTTGAAAATGCGAATGTGGGAACAAAGAAAGGCTTTGAAATAGATGCGGGGATTTCCATTATGGGGGCTTGGAGCCGATACAATCTGAAAAAATCGGTCAGTATTTCTATGCGGGAACAATATCAGGATGGACGTTTGAATTATAAGTTATTCCCAGATTATCCCGAACTAAAGAAGTTCAAAGGTTTTGTGCTTCGGAATAATGGAAATCGTTTTGGTTTTGATTATTTCGAAGATGCTATGGGCTCGAGCCTTTTGAAGGGCACTGGCATTGATTATCAAAAGTCCCGCCAAGTGGTTGTGTTTTATAATGGCGAATATTATGGTATTCATGACATGCGGGAAAAACTCAACGAGCATTTTGTAGAAACCAATTATGGCATTGATGCAAATACGGTGGATTTTGTGACGCATGAGGGTGCGATTGTGACTGCGAGCGGAGGCTCAACCGCAGGGTATGAATCGCTCTTGCAGTATGCGGCGACGACGGATCTGTCAATTGCTGCTAATTATACAACCATTCAGACAATGATGGATGTGGGTAATTTTGCGGATTATATGGCCGCTGAAATTTATTATCAGAATACGGATTGGCCCAATAATAATGTTCGTGCTTGGCGCAAGAACTCACCAGAAAGTCAGTGGAAATGGGTTGTATTTGACTTAGATCATGGTTTTGGCTTTGATTGGTCTAATGCGTGCAAGGCGGAAGGCCAGCTTGCGGGATGTTACAACTATAACATGTTTGATTACATTGCTTCGTATGCATCCAAAGCACAATATTTGGGAAAAATGTTTACTCAGCTTCTTATCAATAAAAACTTTCAAAGACTTTTTATCAACCATTCCGCGGTCATGTTGAGTTATTATTTTGAGCCAACACGGGTGGTGGCAGCGATTGAGAAAAAGGCCAGTGAAATTCCGGCAAGCGAAGTTACACGTGATCTGAAAAAATTTCCTTCTTTTGGCGGTGGCTACGGGTTATTGCGAAAGGACTATATTTCGACTTCCGGTTCTCATATGATTACTTTTGCAAACAACCGCATTCCTGTGGTGCGTGATGATTATCGCGAAAAATTTGATTTGGGAGATGATATCTCTGTAACGATTGGCGCGAGTGGAAATGGTACTGTGAAAGTAGATGGAATGACTTTACCTACTACGAAATTTACAGGCGAATTCTTTAGTGGACATCCCATTCAATTGTTGGCTGTAGCTTCTAGCTCGGGTTCTTTTGTGAAGTGGGAAGATGGCTCCACAGAAAATCCGCGCTTAGTCAGTCCAACGGCAGATGTGACGTATACCGCGACATTCAAATAACCAAGAATAGGTATAAAATTCTAATTTGCGGACATGATAAGTCCTGTTCGCAAGATGTTTGATGGAATTGCCCATCGCTATGACTTCTTGAACCACGCATTGAGTTTATTTCGCGATGTCGCTTGGCGACGAGCCTGTTGCCGCAGTTTGAAAAAAAGAGTGGCTCAAGATGCTTGCGTCTTAGATTTGTGTGGTGGCACAGGCGATTTTGTGATCACTTATGAAAATTTGGTGGGAAACCCCAAACTTGCTTTAGTGGGTGATTTTTCGTTCGGAATGCTTTCTAAGCTGAATGGAAAAACAACGGTTCCTGCGTTACAAATAGATGCGATGTCTATGCCTTTTCAGAATGGGACATTTGA